>CAZHSA010000285.1:0-5195 GCA_964535135.1 uncultured Kordia sp. | reverse complement strand
ATCGGATGAGCGTAATTTGCTAACGGAAGATATTCTAAATCATAATGTTGCTGGAATTAAAAGTGTATTATCACGCTTTTTAGATTTTACTTCGGATGCAGACAATGCGCCAATTTTAGTGAACAATTACGATTGGATGAAGAATTTCTCTTTTATCGACTTTGCGCGTGATGTTGGAAAGCGAATTACTGTTAACTACATGATGGCGAAAGATTCGGTAAAGAAACGTGTTTCTAGCGAAGGCGCAGGAATGTCATTTACAGAGTTTACCTACCAATTGATTCAAGGATACGATTTTTACCATTTACATAAAGAACACAACTGTTTGTTACAAATGGGCGGCTCGGATCAATGGGGAAATATTACTACAGGAACCGAATTGGTACGTAGAATGAATACGGAAGAAGCTGCAAAAGCGTATGCAATGACCTGTCCATTAATTACCAAAGCCGATGGAACGAAGTTTGGAAAAACGGCTGGCGGAAATGTGTGGTTAGATGCTGATAAAACGTCTGTATACAAATTTTACCAATTCTGGATTGGTACGACTGATGCAGATGCAGAAAAGTATATTAAAATCTTTACGTTTTTAGATAAAGAAACTGTTGATGCGTTAATTTCTGAGCACAATGAAGACCCTGGAAGACGTACATTGCAAAAGCGTTTGGCAAAAGAGGTAACACTATTAGTGCATGGAGAAGATGCTTTAAATAATGCGTTAACGGCTACAAAAATTTTATTTGGTAAATCTACTTCGGACGATTTAAAGCAGTTGGATGAACAAACGTTTACAGAAGTTTTTGAAGGTGTACCACAAGCGGAAATTGACCGTGCAGCTATTGAAGAAGGATTGGATATGATTGCAGCCTTATCGGCAAAGACCAACTTCTTAAATTCCAACGGAGAAGCCCGAAGAGCGTTGAAAGAAAACTCGGTTGCAGTCAATAAAACAAAAGTAAAGGAAGATTATAAAATTACTACAAACGATTTGATTAATGATAAGTTTGTAACCATTCAACGTGGAAAAAAGAAAGATTTCTTGTTGATTGTTAGGTAGGCTTGTTAGACTCGCGCGTTGCGCTGTTAGACTTGTTTCCGCGTACGCAGAAATCTCTTAGATTGCTTCGCTTTTAGAATGTTAGAATTCTTTGAAACGTCCTTGCGAGGAGTTTACGACGTTGCAACCTGTTTTTTTTGAAATTCTTGTCACTCCGCACTTTTATACTAAGTTTAATCGAAGCATGACGCTAAATTGTTTGTCAGGTGCTAAAAAACTTCTCAGCACTCATTTCTTTTTGTCACGAATACACGAATGTTTTTTGTGAGTTTGTTGCGTTTTTTAATCACTAATTTTTTGAAACGTCTTTGCGAGGAGTTTACGACGTGGCAATCTGTTTCTTTTTAAGATTAGGTTTCGTTTGAAACATTCCTAATTCCGATTGGAGTTAGCTGAATGTGTCGCATTTATGCATTTAGCTTCTTCTTTATTCAGATAAATATTAGGATTAAATTTCTCCATATAAATTTCTGGTTTTGGGAGTTTTGTAAATCCATACTTTTCATAAAGCCATTCCGCGGTACTTGTCAACAAAATCCAACGTCTTAGACCTTGCAATTCTGGATGTTCCATTATGGTTTCCATAAGCCATTTGCTTAATCCAAGTCCTCTATATGTAGTAAGAACAAAAACATCTCCTAAATATGCTATGGTAGCAAAATCAGAAATTATCCTTGCGTAACCAATTAATTTTTGTCCATCGTAAATTCCAAAATTCAGGGAAGTATCTATTGATTTTTTGACTTTTTCCATTGGAATTCCTGTACTCCATCCCGATTCATTAGTCAAAAAGTTATGAATTAACTCAATGTCCAATTTCTGTTTGTCGGTTGAAATTAGATATTCATTTTTATATTTTTCTATAATCTCCAATATGTTTAATTATGAGTTTATGAATGATTTTGTGGTGTGTTTCAAAAACTAATTTAGTAAATAAATATCGAATGGAAAATCGATAAGAATCTTTAGAAGTAGGCAAGAATAAGCAATTAATTATACACTTTGTTCGTATTATTTATCCCTTTTAATTATCTGGACAATACGATTTATCATAATTTCGGACAAATTCCATTCGTAACCATTAAAATCGGTAGTGTTTATGAATTGAACCACTACTGTGTCAATATCTTTATGATATTCTGCAAGACTTTGATATCCTATCACCAAACCTCCATGGTCATAGACGTATGGATACATTTCCTGTTCTCCTTCTTCAAATACGGAACCGTCATTGAGAGCTCGTAAAAAATTACCCACGTCTTCTGCTGTAGCTAACATTCCGTACTCATTAGCTTTGAAATCTTTGTCATAACCAACATAGTATCCACTCATAACATCCTCTAAATTGACTTCTGTAATCGAAAAAAAAGTGTTTTTCAGTTCTAGCGGTATCAATATTTTCTCTTTGATGTATTCGTTGTGGTTATAGCCTAAAACATCGTCCATAATCCTGCGTAGCAACAAATAATTGGTGTTAGAATATTCGTATCCTTTATCTGGTTTAAAACTAGCTGGTAAATCGAGCGCAAAATCCAGCGCATTTTTGCTATTTTCCTTTTCGTTTTCCCAAAAAGCAGGATTGTCTGTGAAATTGGGAATTCCAGATCGATGTTGAATCATCATCTTCAATGTGATTTTCTCTGCATTTTCAATTCTACCAGCGAGTTTTGGAAAGTAATCGACAAGTGTTTCATCTAAAGATAGGCGATTTTCTTTGACCATTTTGGTGATAGCAACTGCAGAGTATAACTTGCTAATACTGGCAATTTTAAATAATGAATTTGGGTCGGCTGGTATTTTGTTTTCTCGATTTTTCCAACCACTTGTAAAAAACGTTGGTGGTTCCCCTGCTTTGTCTACGTAAACAATCATTCCATCAAACCCATAACCAATTGCTTCATCAACTTGCTCTTGAACTGTATCTGGTAGTGGTAAAATCCATGCCTTTACCAAAATCCATGGTACGAAGTACAAGGAAATTAAAGTTCCTACCAGTAATACTATTCTAAGTATGTTTTTTTTCATAATGATATTTACTTTTAAGTAGAATGATATTTATGTAAATTCCACATGCAAAATTCCATTTATATATTAAGAATAGAAATTATAAATTTCTGAATTGTTGAATATTCTTGATGAGCTGTTCATTTTTGCTCAATGGGTTTAGACTTGCTCAAAATTGGCTACAACGTGCTTGTTTGCGGTTAGTTACCTGTTTATGCAACTAATTTAGCTAATACAGGCCAAATAGAAAATCAGTGGGGATTATCGTAAGTAGGAGAGTAGTTGCAAAGAATTATAAACGGTGTTATAGCACGTATCTTTAGTTTTATGTATCAACATAGAGCAAACAGTAATGTAAGGGTTAAGCTAGCTATTGAGATTACAATTAAATAGTGATGAATTACGCCATGTAGCCAAGGTTCTTTTCCATAGTTCTTCCATGACTTAGGATACAGCTTAACTCCTTTAATAATACCATCTTTTTCAAATACTCCCAAACTCTCACTCATTTGACGAACTATCCTAGCATGTTCCTTATAAATCAAATTGTCCCTATAAATTATGTACATGGCAGTCATGGACACAACTATTACTATTGCAGTTAAAACAAACTTTGGAATAAATTCCAATTCTATTTTTGCTGTTATTAACCAACCACAGATGAAGAGAAGAAGGCCAACTATTTTTTCGGTAGTTGAATGTATCTTTTTTCTTTTTTCAGCAACTTGAGTGAAATGTTTTTCAAAGAGTATTTTGAATTTTTCTTTATTCTCCATTTTATCTTTATGTGCTATAATATGTTCATTTATGGTTAGTTACGCTTATTAGGAACCAAGTTAGCAAAAGAAAATGAACCTGAGGAAATTCTTAAGGATTTTCTGAGTACACACAGACTGAACAATTTATTATATGCGTTGTTGTACAACGTTTTTTATTTCAGATAACACTTTTTCTACATTATCAGTCAATTCATTTTTTCCATCTAGCCTCAATACTTCGCAGTCAAGTAATTTAATCCATTCGTTATGAATTTTAAGTGACCTGCCATCAAAATTTGGGTTTTCATATTGATCTGCCCATTCTAAAAATGCTTTAGAATTCTGTTGAATTTTATCGTCAGTTTTAAGTTTTTCCCCATAGCGTTTAATTTCACGTCTTTTTAGTCGTTCAATTCTTTCGTTGTTTTCCAATCGGATAAAAAAGGCTAAATCAAAAGCTGTTTCCCATTCTTTTCCCCAACTAACCATTGAACCACTTATAATTACATTTTCAAATGTTTTGAAATCTACTTTCAGATTTTTATTGCGTTCTGCTAAGGGTATTTTTTCTTGAAAAGGAGGTGTTGTCTTTTTCCAATAATAATCGTCAACGTCCAAATGCTTAAAGTTAGTCATTTTCTCTATTTCATTTCCCAATGTTGTGGTTCCAGAACCTGATGCTCCAAACAGTAAAACTTTCATTTTAGAAGACTTTTTAGTGATTGATTCAAATGTTGTACAATGTGTTTGTTTATGATTGACAGTGGGAAAGTCTACGCTTTATTTTCCGCAGTAACAATATAATGAATTGTAAGAAAAGATTTTCGTCTTAGCTAGAACAAGCAATTAATTGTATACCTTGTTAGGGACTGACTTTTATTTTTTTCTGCCAAATAACCTTGCTAGGAAACCTTGTTTCACTTTGCTCTCTATAACCCAAATTGGTTTGTCTGTTGGTCTTATAATTTTTGTGTTCGGTCCAGATTTTGCCCAAGGAAATCCAGTTTTTATGGGTTCGTTTGTTAAATCAGCGACTAAAAACATTTCAGGGAATTCAATTTTTTTATTTTCAAAAAAGTCATAAGATTTATCATTTTTATCCATGATTCCGACTTTCTCAGTCCAAATATCCATTACAGTATGTTCATGAATAGTATCAAGAATAGATTCGTTTCCTTTTTTTCCATATTCGTCAACATGTTCGATAAATTGACTTAAATTTTCAGAGTGTTTTACGATAACGGCTGGGTCATGACAAACATAATAGACAGAGTTCCAATTTCCGTTTGAGTCAATGTAAAGAATCCAGAAATTTCCAAATCCATCTCCAGCAAGTTGTATTGAGTTCGGAAATATTTCTTCAAAACCAAAGTATC
>CAZHSA010000284.1:0-5195 GCA_964535135.1 uncultured Kordia sp. | reverse complement strand
TTTTTGATTGGAATTAGTTTAGTTGTAGATGAAGTCACTCTTTCTATTTTTTTGTATCGGCTTGTTTTTCACTGTGCAATTACAGGGACAAACAAAAAATCGCCGTATTAAAAAAGTAGCTGTCAAAGATTCTATTGTGCTTGATTCGGTGAGCATCAATCCGTTCAAATTTAAAATTACCGATAAAAAGAATGTCACCATTGATGCTACAGCATACCGAATTGATTTTACGAAAGCGATTTTGTATTTAGATTTGGCAAAAATCAACTCCGATTCCATTCGCGTAAGCTATACACAATACCCAAAATTTTTAACGAAAAAATATACAGGCTTTGACAAGAAAGTGATTGTTGAAAACCCGATTGATATTGACAAAATTGTCTCACTAAGCACCAATAAAGAACCGAAAAATACTCGCCTTTTTGATGGTTTGAATACGTCGGGAAGCATTTCACGTGGTGTGACGTTGGGAAATAATCAAAATTCAGTGTTGAATTCAGAACTAGATTTACAAATTTCTGGGAAAATCTCTGAAAATATTACCTTACGCGCTTCTATACAAGATGCCAATATTCCGATTCAAGAAAGTGGCTATTCGCAACGTTTGGATGAGTTTGATCAAGTATTTATTGAACTAGAAAGCAAACGCTGGAAAATTCGTGCTGGAGATGTGAATTTGGCAAATACCACCACTGATTTTATGCGGTTTCAGAAAAAAGTACAAGGTGTTGGCATTACCGCAAATTTACCTGGCGAAAATAGCAACACCACACTTTTTGCTTCGGGAGCGTTGGTGCGCGGTCGGTATACGCAAAGTCGTTTTCAAGGACAAGAAGGAAATCAAGGTCCGTACAAGTTGACAGGTCCGAATGAAGAATTATTTATTTTAATTATTTCGGGAAGTGAAACGGTTTTTGTCAACGGATTGCCCGTAGAACGCGGTGAAAACAACGATTATGTGATTGATTATAATGCGGGAGAAATTACGTTTACCTCGCGGTATCCGATCACTTCTGAGATGCGAATTACGGTAGAATATCAGTTTACCGATAACAATTATACACGATTTGTAGCGTATGGCGGCGCGCAATACGAACGTGAAAAGTTTAAGCTTGCAGGATATATTTATTCTGAAAATGATTCTAAAAATCAGCCAATTCAGCAAAATTTATCAGAAGAACAAGTACAAATTTTACGCGATGCTGGAGATGATCAACAATTGATGACAGCGCCTTCTGCTCTGGAACAAGCATTTTCGGAAAACCGAATTTTGTATAAGAAAGAAATCATTGGTGGCGTAGAAGTTTTTGTATTTTCCAACGATCCTGATGATACGTTGTTTGATGTTCGTTTTTCACTCGTAGGCGAGAATCAAGGAAATTATGTGTTGTCCAACACGGCTTCCAACGGACGTATTTACGAATATGTACCGCCGATTGCTGGTGTTCCACAAGGAAATTATGAACCTATCATACAATTGGTTTCTCCGACAAAAATTCAAGTGGCAGTGGTGAATGGTTCATACACACCAAGCGAAAAAACCGATGTGAAATTTGAAGTTGGTTTTAGTGATAATGATCAGAATTTATTTTCTTCTTTGGATGATGATGACAATCAAGGATTGGCTGCTAAAATCAGCGTGCAACAGCAATTGCTAGACAAGAAATGGAAAATACGCAGTTTTGCCAATTTTAATCATATTGATGAAAAGTTTCAAACTATTGAACGCTTGTATTCGATTGAATTTAATCGTGATTGGAACTTAGACAACAATTTCAACACGGGAAATCAGCAGTTTTTAGCTACAGGTTTAGACTTTTCAAACGAAAAAAACGGAACTGCGCAATATCGCTTTGAATATTTAGATTTTAAGAACAACGCGACGGGAAATCGTCATGTATTGCAATCCGATTTGAAATTTGGGAAACTCCAAGTGCAATCTAGCGGAAGCTTTTTAACCAACGAAACTACGACCACAACCTCCGATTTCTTTCGCCTTTTTGCGCGTTCGGCGTATAGTTTTGAAAAAAGCTGGATTGGCGCACGTGTCGATATGGAAAGTAATGAACAACAAGAAATTGCTTCGGAAACATTTACGCCGTTGAGTCAACGTTTTAAAGCCTATACAGGATTTTTTGGTGTGGGCGATAGTTTAAAAATTCATGCAGAAGTTGGTTATACTTTTCGTGTAAATGATAGTTTGCGTAACGGAAATTTGCAACGCGTCAATACGTCCAATACGTACTTTTTAAAATCGCGATTGATTCAAAATGAAAAAACACAACTGTCGTTATTTGTCAATTACAGAACGTTAAATCAGGAAGATGAAACCTTAGAAGATGAGACTTCGTTGAACTCGCGTTTGGTGTATCAACAGCGATTGTTCAATAATATTGTGACGTTGAATACCGTGTATGAAACCAATTCGGGAACCTTGCCGCAACAAGAATTTACGTATGTGCAAGTTGATCCTGGACAAGGTGTGTACACTTGGAATGATTACAACGAAAATGGCATTCAAGAATTGAACGAATTTGAACTGGCGCAATTTCCTGATGAAGCTATTTATGTGCGTGTGTTATTGCCGAATCAGATTTTCATTAAAACGCATCAAAATAAATTTAGTCAAGTAGTAACTTTCAATCCTACACAGTGGAATACAAGTAAAACAAAAGGCGCGAAGAAATTTTTATCGCATTTTTACAATCAAGCATCATTTTTAATTGACAGAAAGATTCTAAGGGAAAATAATAATTTCAGTTTCAATCCGTTTGACGATGCCGAAGGTGAAAATGTATTAGGATTGAGTCAAACCTTACGAAATGCCCTCTTTTTCAATCGCGGAAAGCAAAAATACACAACTTCATATACCTACTTGAATGCAAAGGCAAAAAACTTACTTTCGGTGGGTTCGCAAGAAAATATAAATACGTCGCATCAAGTTCAATTTACACATAAAATTGGCAAGTTTTGGCTCACTGATTTGATAAGTAGTACAGGAAAAACAGAGAGTATTTCAGAGAATTTCCTCAATAAAAACTTTGAGATTGATCTTTTTAAGGTAGAACCTACAATTTCGTACTTATTCAGCAGAAACAGTCGTTTCAGTGTGTTTTATAAATTTGAAAATAAAGAAAATCAAGTGGGCGATTCCGAAACGTTGACACAACAAAAAATAGGTCTTTCGTTTGCATATAACAATCAGCAGAAAATTGCATTGAATGGTGAGTTTAATTATTTTCAGAATAATTTTTCGGGAAATGCTTTTTCGCCTGTCGGTTATCAAATGTTAGAAGGTTTACAGCCAGGTACCAACTTTACATGGAATATTTTAATTCAGAAAAAATTGACCAAATTTTTAGATTTGAATCTTTCGTATTTTGGACGAAAAAGTGAAGCTTCACAAACCATTCATACTGGAAATGTGCAGTTGAGAGCTTTCTTTTAAAGGAGAATTTTATAGCTTCTTTAAAATAATTCTAAATAATACGCAACCTTTTTATACTTCATTCATCTATTGATGGTATAATTATTGCTAAAGAAGCAACATACAAGAACAAAATCGTTAATTATGAAAAACAACCTTACTACAAAATTACTTTTATTATTCCTTTTTTTAGGATTTACAGCACACGCTCAAGACACTGAAAATACAATGCCAACAGATCGTTACGGTTTAGGCGAACGCGAAAATGAAATACGCTTAGACGTTTTTGATGCTGCTTTCTTTTCGGCGATTGACTTGAGTTATGAACGTGTAACTGACACCGACTTTGGTTATGGAGCTTCGCTTTTTTTGAATTTTAGAGATTCCGATGATGGATATTATGAAAAATTTGCTTTTACACCTTTCTTCAGATTTTACTTTTTGAATAGAGAAGATTATGGAGCCAAAGGTTTGTTTGCAGAAGCATTTGTGAAAGTAGCATCTGGAGAAGATTATGATAGTATTTTTGATTTGGATGATGAGGAAAGAGATTATTTTGATGCAGCAATCGGATTGTCAATTGGTCAAAAATGGGTAAACAGAAGAGGATTTATTTTAGAGATTTCTCTTGGTGGAGGACGAAATATTGGATTGGATGATAATTCTCCAGATTTTACCTTTAGAGGTGGAATTTCCTTAGGATATCGTTTTTAGAAAACACAACATATAAAAGCGAAAAGCTATCTAAAAAGATAAACGCTCATCAAACCGAAGTCTTTTGCTGAACTTGATTCAGTATGGATTCGGTTTCTCATAACAATTAAGAGATGAGTTTGATGAGATTCTGAATCAAGTTCAGAATGACGTTTACAATTTTTAGATAGCTTTTTTTTATGTCTTTACGATGGAAGTTTACATGTTCATCAACCACGTACGCATGTCTACTTCTTTGCTGATAATACCACGTACATCTTCAATTTTTACACGTTGTTGCTCCATGGTATCTCTGTGACGAATGGTAACCATATTGTCTTCTAACGTATCATGATCAACCGTAATACAAAATGGCGTTCCTGCGGCATCTTGTCTTCTGTAACGTTTCCCTACCGTATCTTTTTCTTCATAGATTACGTTGAAATCCCACTTTAAATCGTCCATAATTTTACGGGCAACTTCTGGCAAACCATCTTTGGCAACTAATGGAAAAACGGCTGCTTTTGTCGGTGCTAATACTGCTGGCAAACGCAATACGGTACGCGTTGTTCCATCTGGCAATGTTTCTTCTAGCAACGAGTTTGAGAATATGGCTAAAAACATACGATCCAATCCAATAGAAGTTTCTACCACATACGGCACATAACTTTCTTTCGTTTCATTATCGTAATATTGCAATTTTTTACCTGAATATTCCTCGTGCGCTTTTAAATCAAAATCTGTACGTGAATGAATTCCTTCCAATTCTTTGAAACCGAATGGAAAATTAAATTCAATATCTGCCGCAGCATCTGCATAATGCGCTAATTTATCATGATCGTGAAAACGGTAATTTTCTGCGCCCATTCCTAGTGATAAATGCCACTTCATACGGTTTTCTTTCCATTGCTCGTACCATTCTTTTTGTGTTCCTGGTTTTACGAAGAATTGCATTTCCATTTGTTCAAATTCGCGCTGACGGAAGATAAACTGTCGTGCTACGATTTCGTTACGGAATGCTTTTCCTGTTTGTGCAATTCCAAAAGGAATCTTCATACGTCCCGTTTTCTGAACG
>CAZHSA010000283.1:0-5241 GCA_964535135.1 uncultured Kordia sp. | reverse complement strand
GTTTCTCCATTGATGTCTGTAATGTCTGCCGTAATCTCATAATCGAATACAGGCAATAGTTTTTTATCGGCACTTGCATCAGGAATTGCTTCAAAAGAAATTTCAAAATTTCCTAAAGCATCGGTTTTGGTTTCTCCACTGGTAATTTGTTGCGAAGCTGTACTGACATACGGACTTCTCCAATATACCCATTGCGGATAGCGTGGCGTTCGTTTTACGGAGTAAGTCACTTTGGCATCCGAAATAGAGCTTCCCGCGAAAGCGAGTGCATTTCCTTTTACCGTCACCATATCATTCACCGCAAAGGTTTTTGTGATTGGTGAAAACTCCGCTTTAAATTTTGGGCGTTTGTATTCTTCCACAGAAAAGTAAGTACTTCCGAGTCTCTTGTTGTTTGTTGATGCATGGAGCGAAAAATTTCCTGTGAGTCCCGTATTTGGAATTACAAACTCGCCTTTTATGGAGCCATATTCGTTGGTGGTGAAAGAACTGGTTTTCACTTCTTGATTGTTTGCATCACGGAGTACAATTTGTATGTTTTCATTGCGAACAATGGTTGACTTTGTCCCTTCTTGGCGCACCAAAATTCCTTTGAAATGTACGATTTGTGAAGGTCTGTAAATGCTTCTGTCTGTAAATAAAAAGAGTGTATTTCTCGCTTCTTCTGTATCTGAATATCTACTTCCGTAAAAATTGAGACTTTTAAAATGTGCTTTGTCATTTTCTTTCGAAACGGTAATATTCACGTTATAAAAGCTATACAATCTACTTCCTTCTAATACGGCTTGTCCTGTAGCATCTGTGGTGAGTTTTTTTTGAATTTTATCACCATTATATCCTTTGGTGTAGCTTATATCAATTGTTTGATTTGCAATTGGATTTCCGTCGTTTCTGTCTGTAAGTTGAAAAATATAATTAGAAATTGTTTTTTTATGTGTAATCGCAAAATCGGTTGCTTGTAATACAGCCACAGCCAAAAAGTTTTCTTTTAATTCTTTTGTAGGAGAAGCCGTGATGATGTAAAAACCATTTTTTAAAGGTGGAATGGTGACTTCTGTACTGTGTTGTTGGTAATCGTTTACTGTTGGCAACGAAGTATTCCAAGTTTCGTTAACAGGCAAGTCTGCAATGAATTGTAGTGTCGATTTTTTTTGTTGTCGAGCATCTTTAAATGCTTCGAGTTGATGGTGTGGTATTTTATGAATGGAGAAGTGCAACTTGTCTACATTTTCATACGAAATATGCATTTTCGAATGTTTTCCGATCGGAATGACTTCTTCAGTTGTGATATTAATGTTTTGTGATACAATATCATTTTTGATTTGTGTACATCTTTGAGCCGCCTTACTATCAGGGAATTTTGAAATCACTTCATTGCAAAGTTGCATTGCTTTTTTGTATTCCCATTGATATTTTTCTGTACGATTGCTATTGTATTTATTGCCTTCTTGCTTGTGTAGAAACGCCAATTCCGCAGCGTACATTCTCGAATATGGATGTGATGTAAACGTTGTACTTTCGTTTTGATATGCTTCCATCAATTTTTCACGGGCATCATCGAAACTTGCTTTTTCTGTAACGTATTTCAAGCGTTCGATGTTGATGTTGATGAGCGCTTCCGGCGAAGTGTCCTTTAGGTGGAAACGAATTAGATTTTGATAGATTTTCAATGCTTTGAATTCTTGCGAAAGCGCATCTTTTGTTGTCAAATTGAGTTCTGAAAATAGATTGGCATCACACAAATATTCCGCGTCGTCAATTTCGAAGGTTTCATTGGGTTTTGTGATGTTATTTTCGGTTGTTTTGTAAAAATCTAAGGCATTGTGCGCTAGAAAATCATACACGGTAGGACGAAACTTTTTAGAGCCTTCTTGTGTGTTTAGAATTGCATCGAACTCACGCAAGTTGATCGTTTGTAATTGTGTTGCATTTTCAAGTGAAGCGTCTAATTGTAAAGCAATTTCTGCAAAAAGCGTATTCAAATCCCAAGTTCTAAAATCGTTGGCATCTACTTTTTCGTCCGTTTTGGTACGGTTGTAAAATTTATAGCGATTTGCTTTAAAGTATTGCCAATAGAGTTGTCCTAAAATACTTTGCAGCATGTTTTTGGAAGGAAAAGATTGTGTCGCAATTTCTGCTTTGAGATTGTTGATAATCGTCAATTCAGCATTTTCTTCCAAAGTGAGTTGGTAGTTTGCTTTGTGCAAAAATGCTTTGATGATTTGCGGATTGTTTTGATCTTTTTTAGCCAATGCATATATCGTGGAAACCTTTTCAAAAGCTGATTTGGTTAAGCCTTTCTTTTCAAGCGCAGTGACTTCTTTCCATAGGTTGGAATATTTTTCTTGTGCGTTAGAAAATTGACTGAATAGTATAATCATAACTATAGTGAGTGCGTTTTTCATTCGTTATAAAGTTTAATCATATTGTAAAACTCTAAAAGCTGTTTTTACGTATGTAAAGTAAGAATTTTTAATGCAAAAGAGTTTACTTCTGTGTGATAAATTGCAAAGAACATTCCAAGATGAAAAATGTTAAGATTTTTTTATAAAATAAGTCACGCTGAAAGTAGTATCTTTGAATGAAACAATATTGCTATTGAAATTATAAAATAAATGAAGTATTTTTTTTTACTCCTCTTATGTATTCCAATGTTGTCCGTGAGTCAGACAACTGCCGAAACCGCACAACAATTATTTGACCAGAAACAGTATGGTAAGGCTGAAACTATTTTGAAAGAAGCTGTTGCCAATTCGCCCAACGATCGTCAGTTGATCGAGTTGTTAGGCGATGCGTACGGATTTCAAAAAAAGTGGGACGGCGCCATTGAGAATTATGAACTTTTGGTAGAAATGGACGATTTTAGTGCCAATTATCATTTTAAATATGGAGGCGCTAAAGGCATGAAAGCGCTAGAAGTAAGTAAGCTGAGAGCCTTAGGATTGATTGGTGATGTGAAACGATCGTTTAATCGTGCCGCGGAACTCGATCCGACACATATTGAAGTGCGTTGGGCCATGGTAGAATTGTATATGCAATTACCGGGTATTATTGGCGGAAGTTATAAGAAGTCGATGAAATATGCCAATGAATTGGAAAATTTGTCGAAAGTAGATGGCTATTTGGCAAAAGGATATATTTACGAGTATGATGATGAGCCTGAAAAAGCAGAAGAATATTATAAGAAAGCGATTCAAGTTGGTGGATCCGTTACGTGTTATGAGAAGTTGACAGACTTGTATGTAAAGGAAAATAAGCCTTCAAAAGCGATTGCAAATTTGGAAGAATCTCACAAAAAACATCAGCGAAACGGCATGCATTATCAAATAGGAAAAGTTGCTGCCGATTATAATATTCAGTTGGATAAAGGCGAGAAGTGTTTGAATACTTATATTGCCAATTATACCGCAAAAGATGGTGTTCCTGTTTGCTGGGCATATTACCGTTTGTCACAAATATCTAAACATCGTGGCGATAAGCAAAAAGCTTTGGAATGGATTAATAAAGCCTTGGCGGAAGAGAAATTAGATCCTTTTGAGGAACATAAAGCGGAAGTTTTGGAGATGTAGTTGTATCATTTTCGTCACCTTGAACTTGATTCAAGGTCTTATTAAAATAGTTGTTACTTAATTATTTGTGATTCTGAATCAAGCTGAGAATGACGTAGGTTTTAGACTTTTTTTGATGAAACTATCGCTTTGTCCAAATTCGTAAGTTTAAATCCAAGTCGTTGATGATGTCTAAAATGCTGCGGACTTCTTCTAAGAAGCGTGCTACTTGATTAAAGCTGACTTCTTCATTGAATTTTGCTTCAAACATATTGTACGATTCACTGATAGCAATGTATACATTGTGTCCGCGAAACGATAGGTATAAGTTTTGTCCAAACCGATCTTCTAGTTCCACAATGCGTTGCATCATTTTGGGCGTTAAAATGTATCGGGCTTCCACTTGATCGTCGCTGTAAACGTTGAAACGATCTTCAAAAACAGGATCTTCTAGTTTGACACGTTTAAATCGTGAAAACCATTTGCCGCCCGAAGAGTATACATAGGTTTCATTTTGGATTTCTTTGTTGAAATCGGCAATTAAAAACAAACCTCTAAAAATAGTAGTATACCAAGTGGTTTTGTTTCCGTCTTTATCTTTGGTTTCGTGTTTTTCTTCTGCATGAATTTCCGAAAAAGAGAAGCTAGTTGATTCTAATTTCCCACTGAATAAGTCTTCGCCATTAAAACGATCAGGATTTGTAAATAGATTGCTGGCATTAAACATTTGTTCAGAAATGTGATGGTCATCGTCGTAGGTAATGTCTGGGAATTCGGCTTCTACAATGGGTTTTAAGACCTCATCTTTATACCTGTCAACCCATTTTCCTTTGAGTGACGAAGAAATGATGGCAGGAATTATAAAAATGATCGCAGGTGCCAAAATTAGGATGAGAAACATATAGTTGTCGCGAAATCTGATAACTTCAAATAGCACTAATGCCAAACCCAACACCACTAAACCAAGATATACAAAAAGCGTTGTTTTCCAATTCTTTTTTGATCTTCGAAATATGTCCTTTTTTGCAGCTCTGAATGTTGCTAGAATTGCGGAGTATTTACTTTTTACTTCTTCCGAAATCATTCGCTGTCAAATAAGTTTTTTACATTCGGATTTTTACTTTCTGAAGGTGCAATATCAAAAAATTCTTCTCTTTTAAAGTTAAAAAAGCCTGCAATGAGGTTGGAAGGAAATTTGTCTAATCCGTTGTTATAATCCAATACCGAAGCGTTATATGCTCTTCTGGAAGCAGATAACTGACTTTCAATTTCGTTTAAGTTGTATTGAAGATTTAAAAAGTTTTCATTTGCCTTTAAATCAGGATAATTTTCAACATTAATATTCAATTGTTGCAATCCTTGAGATAATTCACTTTCTAAGGAGTTTCGGTCAGATTTGCTTAATGGTTGAGAGATTAATTTGGATCGCAACGCGGTGATACTTTCTAACAAATCTTTTTCATGATTCATATATTGTTTTACCGTTTCTACCAAGTTAGGAATTAGATCGTGCCGTTTTTTGAGCATCACATCAATAGAACTTTCTGCATTTTGTACTTGATTTCTTCTGCCAATAAGGCTGTTATATACAGCAGCTATTGCAATGAGAATAATGACCACAATAGCAATCAGAACGAGAGAGATATCCATAGTGTTTTTTTAGTTTAAGGTTTGTGTATGGTTATAGGTGTTG
>CAZHSA010000282.1:0-5247 GCA_964535135.1 uncultured Kordia sp. | reverse complement strand
ACGTTGGATAAGTTGTTAAATTATCCTCCATTGCATCGAAACTTTTTGCTATTTGCACTGCCACTTTTAAGTATTGGATATGTGATAAGGCGCACAAATATTCATATGAAACTCAGCAAGCAACATGTCAAAATTTTACTCATTATAAGCTTCGTAATTTTAGTCGCAGAGAATTTGACAACGTATTATTTTGTAACAGGCGACGTAATTCTGAATACGTATCTTTCCTATTTATTTTTGGCGCCAGCATTGTTGATTGCTACATTTACGTTCAAAAGTACTGCTACAGTAAACAGCAAACTCTTCTCTTCCTATTCCATCGCGTTATATGTAGTACATCCGTTAATTTTAATAGTGCTGTATCAATTTTTCACCTTAGATTCGGTCATCCTAACACCTGTAACCATTGCCTTGTCTGGAATTGCGAGTTATCTTTTAATTTTACTCAATAAAAAATTGAAATATATTTTGTAAAAATGTTATCCGCAACACCTTAAGATAATTCTGTAATCCCTATATAAATCAATAAATTGAGTTAAAAAAAAGTGTTAAAAAAAAAGAAAAAGTATATATTTACTTTTTAAAAAGTAAGATCCCTTTATCCTTAAAATAAATAAGTTTGCCTAATTCCTCACGGAACATACTTTTGGACGTTTTAAAAATCGTTGCTTCGCTTTTTATCGTGGCTTTCCACAGCGATTTTTTACGTGAGTATAATAAATTCTTTCATTATGTAACATTTCAAGGCATACTCCGATGGGTAATTCCGTTCTTTTTCTGTGTGACCGGATTTTTCTTGTACCGAATTTTTGAAAAAGGTCAATTTAAAGATTGGAATCGGCGCATTGGTATTTTATATGCAGTTTGGATGCTAATTTTTGGATATTTTTGGATTGTACCTAATTACAACAGCCCTTACAAACTTTTACTAAATATCGTGATCGGATTTAACCATTTATGGTATGTAGCTTCCCTTTTTGTGGGTGGATTTTTATTGTATCGCGTTCGCAATCTTTCTAACAAAACCTTACTCATTGGCGCAATAATTTTATATATAATTGGGTATAGTATTCAAGCGTTGGGCGATTTAGCACTTATCAAAGAACCCGAAATTGCTGTAAAACTGGTCAATTTTACACCTACACATCGTAATTTTTTACTGTTCGATTTACCGTTTTTAATTTTAGGATATACAATTCGACGTTCAAATTTTTATTTGCTCATCACAAAAGGACAAATTATTGCGCTCTTCGTACTAGGATTTGTATTGCTAACCGTAGAAAGTATTCTGAATTATTATTACAATGTTGATCGCTCATTGAGCATCATCAGTTTAGCTTGTTTCATTGTATGTCCAGCAATTTTATTAATAGCGCTTCGTTTCAGTATTCATTCAAAAATAGATAGCAAATTATTATCATTATATTCAATTGCTATTTATCTTGTGCATCCATTAATTATTATTTTCCTACGGAAATATATTATATTGGAATCCATATCATTTACACTTATGACCATTGCGTTAACTGTTTTGGTTAGTTATGTACTGATTCAACTCAATAAGAAACTAAAATATATTTTATAAATTATTCGCTTGTGAAAAAGAAACTCAACTATGCTTTTGTCCTTTTTAGAAATGTGCTGATTATTTTCTTTTTGATGGAAATTGCCTTGGGTATTTTTTATCATTATTACGATCAAAGTGGCATTGACAGAAATACCGAACGCATTATTGCTTCAAAAATATATGAAGGTGCTGGTTTGAGTGATGAAGATATAAAAATCATTCACCGAGAACTGCGCGAACAAGATATGGATTGGGAACCATATTTGCATTATCGTTTTAAGCCAATGAATGGTAAATTCAATACAATTTATGCAGATGGACGCAGAAAAACCGCCAATCCAAGCTTGAAAGATTCCGCCACAGCGATCAAAGTATTCTGTTTTGGAGGTTCTACTATGTACAGTTCGGGTGCGCGAGACGAGCATTCAATTCCTTCAGAATTATCAAAATTGATTTATGAAAATTTCCCTGATCAGAATGTAGAAGTCACCAATTTTGGTTGTCATGGATACACGCGTGCCACAGAAAACATTCAGCTACAGCGAGAATTAATTAAAAATAATATTCCAGATATTGTCATTTTTTATGATGGTGTCAACGAAGTCATTTCTGGACATCAAAATAATGAAGCTGGCGCACCAACGAATGCGTACAACCGAAAAAAAGAATTCAAAATTGCGCATAGTTACAAGAAACGCATCAAACTCATGGTATATTCGAGCAATCTGTACAGATTCATCACCACATTGCAACGAAAAATATTTACAGGCTCTGCGTATGCACAATTAAATTCACGATCGGACGAATTGGCTTCCGATATTGCCGCTTATTATATTGGTTTGGTGAAAATTTCTAAGAATTTAGAAAGCGATTACGGTTTTAAAGTATTCAACTTTATGCAGCCAAATATTTATTCTAAAAAAACCTTATCGGAAACAGAAAAAGAATATTATAAGATGCAACAGTATTACGAGAATTTATATACGTTGTCGTATGAAAACGTTCGAAAAGATTCGCTGATGATCCACGATGAAACCTTTGTGGATATTAGTGATGCGTTTGATACTACAGACAAAACCATTTATTTCGATTTTTGCCATACAGGTGAATACGGAAACCGATTGGTAGCTGCACAAATGTTTGCGCGTATACAATCAGAATTTGCACCAAAAACACAAGACAGTGTAACAATATCGGAAACCCAACAACTAACAAAAGTCACTCAATAATTACCTCACAAAACCATGGAACAACTTTTAACTTTAGATAGTCTTGTCACTTTATTTATGCTTGTATTATTGCAAGCCGTTTTAGGATTTGACAATTTATTATACATTTCCTTAGAATCGCAAAAAGCACCGAAAGACAAACAATCGTACGTTCGAAAAATGGGCGTTGGTTTGGCAATTATCTTACGAATTGTCTTATTGTTTGTGTTGTTAGAATTGATCAAGTATTTCCAAAATCCTTTCTTATCCATGCACAGTAACACTGTCGTTGAATTTGATTTGAATGGACATAGTTTGATTGTCCTAGCAGGTGGAATCTTCATCATATACACGGCTGTCAAAGAAATTTGGCACATGATGTTGATGAAAGAACACGAACAAGCGGAAGGATCAAAAAGCAAAAAATCTGTAAAAAGCGTGATTGTTTGGATTGTGGTGATGAATTTAGTCTTTTCGTTTGATTCTATCTTGAGCGCCATGGCACTAACAAGCGATATGGATCCGATGCCACAACTAATTTTAATGACAATCGCTATTGTTTTAGGTGGATTGTTAATGATTTTGATGGCCGACAAAGTATCGGATTTCTTGCAGAAGAACAAAATGTATGAAGTGCTCGGGCTTTTTATTTTATTTATTGTAGGAATCATGCTGTTGTCAGAAGGCGGACATTTGGCGAAATTGAAATTCTTTGGAAGCGATGTAGAACAAATGAGCAAAGCTACGTTCTACTTTGTTATTATCACCTTAGTTATTATTGATATTGTACAAGGACGTTACCAAAAGAATTTATTGGCAAAGAAAGAAGCAATGGATCGCGCTGCGGAAGAAAAGGAATAATGGATTGACGATTGTTGATTTTACAATCGTCTGATCGAGTGATTTTCGTAATAAAATGAAGAAAATTGTATCGAGATTCGCTCTGAATTGCAAAGTCTTCTCGATACAACGAATCACAGATTCGCCACTCGAAGTGACGGACAGTCACAAGAAAAATAATTCGTGTATTCGTGGTAAAAAAATAAAGAAATTAGTAAGTTCAATCTTTTAATCAAAATTACTTGCTTTTGTCATAGAAATCGAAGTGACGGCTTGAATTCCTTTTTGTCATTACTCAAATCGTAGTTCCGACTGCAAAAAATCGCTCAGTACAACATTACCATTATTATTAATGTGCGGATCATTAGCGAAATACAAACGCTGTTCGCTTGTATCATTCACTTGAAACACCACTAACGGATTGATGTGTTTTACATTTTCATACGTTTGCAAATCTTCGATCGCTTTTGACAGAAAAGGATAATTCGCTTGTTGAATGCTGTGTTCATCTTCAAACGTGGCGCCAAGTGCATTCAGATTGCTCATATAATACGAATTGATCTGCGAGCAATGCGGAATCCACAATACATACACGGGCACATCTTTAGGAATCGTTTCCAAAAACGTATGCATTTCCGCAAGCCAAGCTTCATAACGCGATGCAAAAGGCGCTTTCAGCATGAGCGTATTATTAAAATAGTTGGTGTCAAAATTTAAAAAGCGCTTTGTTCGTTGATCGTAATACTCTGGTTTAAAAACGTCCGTCGCCATTGTGTAGGTTCTACTATTTACGCGCGGACTCAACACCGATAGTTTATGATTCAAATACGAGAGACTCAAAAAATAATCAGAAATTCCCCAATAGATATTTCTGGCAATAGAAAACTTTTCCCAACTCCACAAATGATCCACATCGGTTAAATCGTTCCCCACATAAATTTGATAAATAATGGCTTTCGGATTGTGTTTTTTAATTTTTGAACTGGCAAACGTATTTACCTGTCGAATTCCAATTCCGGGAACGCTCACATTTACAAAAGACGCTTCTGGATTGTTCTCGCGCAACTTGTCTATATAGTTGATCTCTTTCGCTGTGGCGGAAAACGAATCGCCAAACACTAAAAAATCTACGGAAGTAGTTGCCAAATCGGCTTCACTATTTAAGTGTGCTGTTTCTGCTTTATAAAAATCGATCACGGAACATCTGTATAACACTTCAAACAACAAAAAGCTTGTGGTAACAATAATTAACACATTGAGTAAAAACTTCTTTATTTTTGGCACATATTTCATCTGAAAAAAACTTGCTTTAAAGATAGTATGAAAATTGAATTTTTAGCACATTTTTGATAATTTCAAAACCACAGATACAATTGCATCGTCATCTTGCCAATGTTTTCATGGAGAATTCTAATAAATACCATTCTAAAAACAAAAAATAAACTCATGAAAACCAATACATTCAACAATTTTGACTATTCTTTGCAATGTATTTGTTATCTACAGAATAAATCTTACCTTTGCGGACTCTTTTAGAGAGATAGGAATGTTTAATTAATAAAAAAATTAGTGTGGATACATTAAGCTACAAAACAATTTCAGCCAACAAAGCTACTGCAGATAAGCAGTGGG
>CAZHSA010000281.1:0-5263 GCA_964535135.1 uncultured Kordia sp. | reverse complement strand
TGTGCACCACCTTGACCACATGTTAATGTGATAGGCGGAATTCCACATCCGTGAAAAAATGTAAACATAATAATTTAAGTTAAAGGTTAATAATATGATTTTTAAAATCTTACGATTTTGGAAATTGATAGTTGCGTATCAATTTTGAGTATGATCTCTTTTACTGTCCGCATTTTCCACAGCCACAAACTGGTATATGTGCTGCTTCTGGTTTTGGTACTGTATTTCCTTGAACAGTATTTGCATACTGCTGATAAATGTCTCCTTGAAAAAATTGTTCAGCATATTGCTGTGTTTGTGTATTTACAGCTGCTTGCATTGTATTTCCTTGCAAGTACTTGGCTGTGTTTTTTATCCAAATAACCGTTCCGCCAATTGGATTGTGCGATTTGTGCACTTTTACGTGATGAATGATATCTTCATCATTTATGACTACAGATGTTTTTAGTGAAGGATCAAGGTAGAATGTGCTATTATTTTCTGCCGTTCCAGGAGCCACAAAACCATAGATCATTAACATATCGTCTATTTTTTCACCATCTATAGTGAGACGTTTAGGAAGTTCATCCAATGCCAATTTTTTAGCCATAATTTTAAGTTTTTTATGATTAATGATTTTGCGGAATCTTATGCTAAACTATCAATAGCTCGCATTAGTTCTATTCCATTAGGTGTGCCTAATCCTGTACATGGATTCCATCCTTCCGAAGCAAAGTATAAGTTGTTGTTTCCTTCTAAGATTTGGTGAAATGATGCAGAGCCCATTAGTTCATATAAGTACGGATTTATGAACCCTAATCTGTATCCTAAGTTTTGGTTCATGCGTGCTATCAAAGCAGCCCAAAGAGGTGTAGCTAAACTTGTTCCGCCAATTTTAACCCACTGTCCTTGAAAAACAATACTATATCCTGAAGCGTCTGCAGCATTTGCAGCGATATCAGGAATTCCTCTTCCACCTGATTTTTGATAAGGAGCAAACTGCGGATATTTGTGAATATAATTTTCAATGACTGTATGTTGATATTTTTGTTCAGCAATTCGTTGACTGAATCCACCGCCCGTCGCTATCTGTGATTGTTGTGTAGATTCGTTCCACACTACTTCTGCTGCAATTTTATCATCTGTAATGTATGTTTGTGTTCCGCCACAAGCGAGGACATACGGAGAGTTTACAGGAACATTTACATTTGCATACTGCTTGTTGTTTAAGGCGCCATTATCTCCCGAAGCTCCTACGACAGTTATTCCTTTTAGAGAAGCTTCATGAAATACATTGTTTAATTCTGTAATTTCACGTTGCGAATATCCTAATTCCGATCCTGCCCAACTGATAGAAATGACGGTTAGTTTATTTTCAGTATCAGCCAACGCTACTTTCATAGCTTCTAAGATGGTGGTGCCGTAATAGATGACAAATTTTGCTTTTGGAGCTAAGATTCCAGCAACTTGAATGTCTGCTGTTACTTCAACATTATCATTTTCTGGAGTCGTGGTTGGTTGACCAACAATTTGAATTTCTGGAACAGGCGTATTGTATTCTGCAAAGAATTTTTCTAAGTCACTTTGTGCAACTTGTCCGCCTAATTCTATGATTCCTATGGTTTGTCCTTCACCGTCACCATTAGGGAAGTTGTAGCTTTCTGCAATTTCAAGTACACTATATCCGTGTGCAGGTTCTTGAATTGGAATATGACGTCTGCCACCTACGCGTTGTTCTTCATTATTTTTTACATAGCCTGTTTTTTGTGACGGATTTGTGATATTTTCTGCTGTTGCATTTTGACCATCACCATTTGCTTCCAAATGAATGTCTCCTTGTGCACTTAGAAATTGAAGCGCATCAATCGTAATTGGATTATTTTCGTCAGCGATCTCTTCTGAGTTTATTTTGATCGTAATTTCGCGCGCTTTCTCATTAAAATCTACTTCCCAATTTTGCGCTTTGGCATGTTCAATAATGTCGTTTGCATCATTTTTGCTTGGCGCGAAGATTTCTGAATGTGCTGAGTTCGAGAGGTATTTTCGGTCTTTAGGATGTTTGGCAATTGCATTGTCGATCATTCCTTGTTGTCGCTCTGTTACTTCATTAATTGGCACATACACTTTGATTTCGATTGTGTCTGATTGTGGCGTATTTATTGGGCTAGATTCCATACAGTGTTGAGGTTTATTATAGTGTATCAAAGTTCCACAATACCCCTATAATATAGATGCGTAGTTTTACTTGATTTTCAGATTGAGTGTTATCACTTTTGAGGTAGTAAAAAATACTTAATGTTAATTTTGTGACATTATTACAGTGTTTTTAAAATCTGATTATCAGTAAGTTGATTTGATTTCTTGTTGGGTTAAAAAAAGAAAAGTCCCAACATATACAATGTAGTAAATGAAGAGACTCATCCGTTCAAGAAAAGTGTCAGACACATTAAGAAGTATCTTTATTTCAAGTTGTTGATATAGTTTGAAGGATTTACGCCTGTATGTCTTTTAAATGCTTTTGCAAATGATTCTGTATTTCCAAAACCTAATTTTTTAGCCAATGATTTCATGGTGTATTTTTGTAATGATTCATTAGTTTCCAATTCTTTTAAAAGATAAGTAATGCGTAAATCGTTAATGTATGAACTAAAATTTTTCTCATACTGATTGTTAATGATGTTGGAGAGATATTTTGGATTGGTTTTTAGCTTTTTCGCCAATTTGTGTAATGTCATTGGCTTTAAAAACCCTTTTGTCAGCTCAAAATGACACAATCTTTCCATCACATTTAAAACAATTTCATCACTAATTTTTAGCGTGTTTGTTTTGGATTTCTCGGTCTCTTTTTTTGAAAAAAAATAAGTAAAAAAATAAGTAATTTTTTGTAATAGGCGTGACATTTTAATGGTATAAACATAGTTAGCGTTTTAAATAAAAGTAGTCTCACAACTACGTTGGTAGCGTAGTCGTGAGACAGGAATAAAAACATAGTGATTATGTATCTTAGTGCTTATTTGTTGACAGAAAAGATGTCTTTCAATTGCTTCACTACGCCGCCGTTTCCAGCTACCGTGATTTCACCAATTTTATCTGCGATTTTCTCCACATATTCCATCTCTTTCAATTGATACAACATTGCGTTTTCTTCCATCAATTTAGCGGTGTTGAGCAAGCTTCTTGTCGAAGCCGTTTCTTCACGTCGCGTAATGATATTGGCTTGTGCTTTTTTCTGTGCGATCAAAACCTGATTCATGATATCTTTCATTTCTCCTGTTAAAATCACATCGCGAATACCACAATACAATACGTTGATTCCTAAGTTTTCTGCGGCATCTTTTGTGTTTTCAAAAACGGCATTGGCAATGTCTTCTTTTTGATCCAACAATTCATCCAATGTATAGTTTCCAACAAAAGCGCGAAGCTTCAACTGCATAGCAATGTAAAGTTGCTTCTCAAAGTCTTTATTTTCTAAAATTGCTTTTTTGACATCAGTAACTTTGTACTGTGTGTAAAAGTTGATTCGAATTGCCGCTTTATCTTTCGTTAATAATTCTTGTCCAGCAATTTCCAATTGTAATTGACGCATGTCCACTTTTGAAATTTTAATATTCGTTGCATTTCGCCAAAAACGATAGATTCCAGAATTTAGAATTTTCTCAAACTTGTCATCAATCAACAACATTGCTTTTTCGTATTCTAAGACTTCAAAAGTTCGGATATACTTCGTCAATTTATAATCGCTTAGCAAGTTTTTATCGTTGATTTCGGTAATTGCTGTTGTGTCTAAATCAACTCGTGTAAATGTTCGTTCTACTAAACCTTTCCAGTACAAGTGTTGTCCAGCTTCTAAAACCGTTTTAAAGTTTCCTTTTTCAAACAGTAAAACAATCTCGTTATCTTTTACGTCGATTACATCTAACATGTTTGTTAAGTTGACATCTTGTAGTAAAATTTCACTAGCAACTGTTGCATGAAACTTTTCTGTAAGGTTATAGATCATTACATTCTGGCGGAAGCCTAACCAATAGGTTCCTTCTGTAATAACTTTTTGGTAGTTTCCGTTTTTAAAAACCAACCCTACTTTTCCAGTGTGAATTCGTACTCGTTTCATGATTTCTATTTTAATTTTGTGCCATTACTGGCGATTCTACTTTTTTGTCTCGATTTTCGAGTAAAAACGAAGCGTATCTATCATTTCTCGTTCGCGGACATAAAAGATTTTACAGCTATTTGCTAGTTCTTTTTTGAGGATGGAATCGCACCAAAACATTACTTCATAAAAATGTTTTTAGTTTGATTTGATCGTCAATAAATCGTAGTTGCTAACTGTAAGCACTTTTTATGTCAAAGCGACTTCAAAATTGCTGTTGGTTTCGTTGGAAACTTCAGCAGATTGATACGTCATCGTTTTCGTCAAATTTAACAGCGTGACAGGCTGGTGATTTTTTTGGAAGAAATCTAACTTCAATCTACATTAAAAGTGTAGTACTCTACCAATTGAGTTACAATAGCCGCCCTTTCGGAACTACTGACCGGACTCGAACCGGCACTTACATAAACATTGTTCTAACCTGACTGAACTATCTCTTGCGAGAATGGGATTCGAACCCATGACCCATGTTTCTCTATGGAGGATTATATTTGGCTATAACCCGAAGCCTCCAAGCCGAGTTGCATATAAAAGCATGATACAAATTGTGCAACGTTTTATACAATGGTGCTATTCAGAAACACGCAACAAGACTCGCTTGATATTTTTACTCGATAATCGAGATTTTTACTTTTTTTATTAAACCTCGCTACATTCCTCGTATAGCGAGGTTGACTAACTACATAAACAGTATATATTGATTAGCAACTGTTTTTCTTTCTGAAGCAAATATTTTGCATTACTGCGCATTCATTTTGCGTAGATAAATATTTATTAAAAAAGAAGAGCTATCATGGTATTTACACAATACTATCTGCACATGATGAACTTGCAAACGCATACGGTTTCGCTTTGAAAGTAAAGCCCATTCCTAAAATATATCCCATGGCTTCTTTGAGTGCTACATTTGATTTATATTTTGAGTCTGTATTGATATCTGCGTGGACTTCCAATTCAATATTATACTTTTCTAATAAGTCACATATGCCATACGCTGTTTCTACGGATAGTGTTACTTCTCTGAGCATACGCTCTTTTATTCCTATTTTAGTGGTTCCTTTTTCGTTTTTGATGAACATAAAACCACCTTTTCCTTCTCTGAGAATTACGATCACAGTACCATAGGCAACGTGT
>CAZHSA010000280.1:2430-5268 GCA_964535135.1 uncultured Kordia sp. | reverse complement strand
TGCACCAGGCGGACACGGAGTTCGTTTAGATACGCATGTGTACGCTGGATATTCTATTCCGCCGAACTACGATTCTATGATTGCAAAGTTGATTACGACAGCACAAACGCGTGAAGAAGCCATCAATAAGATGAAACGTGCGTTGGATGAGTTTGTCATTGAAGGAATTAAAACAACGATTCCATTCCACAGACAGTTAATGGATCATCCAGATTATGTAGCTGGAAACTATACGACAAAATTCATGGAAGATTTTGAAATGCAACCAGAAGCAGAGTAAATTTCAACCAAAAATAAATATTAAAAAAACTCCTTTTCAATGCGATAAGGAGTTTTTTTATATTTAAAAATTGTTCGATAAGTAAAATTTTATCATTCTCTTACCAAAAAATCCCTATATTGAAAAGGTTAACAATCACCGAATGATCACTAGAATTCTATCTTTTTTTACCACAAAACAAACCCTTTTCATTTTTATCTTATTTGTGTTGTTTTTCCCCCTAAAAACACAATTTTACAATGCCTTAACTTATGTGCTTGATCAACTGTTTACCAATGGAATTATAACAGAAATATATACCTATAATTTTACAGGTGATTTGATAGGCTGTAAAGAAACAGAAAAACTAAGCACATATCAGGAAACTAAAAATATCTTTGATATTATATTTGGGTTGCGAATCTTCATTTCTTGGTTTTTTGGGTGGCTTTTATACCGCGATACTAACAAAGGGAAAAAACTTAATTGGAAACATTGGGTATACCTTATCCTCTTTTCTTTTTATCTTTTTCATGCCATAGAATACACTTACAATGCTATCTTTTATTATAGCATGGAAAGGGTTATAGACTCGTATGTAAGAACAGGAACTAGTATTATTACTTTACTTTTAGCAGCGTATATATTTTTCAAATTATTAAGAACTAAAGAAAAAAAACAGTTGCTATTTATCGCTTTTCCCGCAAGTGTGTTGAGTTTGTTGCTTTGGTATGCGTATCTTGGACCAAAATTACTACCAATTATTACCTTGTAACTATGCAATTAAGCTATTGGGAATATAAAACGTGGCTGACTAATGTCGATTTCACTATTGTGGGAAGTGGCATTGTGGGATTGAATTGCGCGTTGCAACTTCGAAAGCACTATCCAACAGCAAAAATTGTCATACTTGAAAAAGGAATTTTACCGCAAGGCGCGAGTACAAAAAACGCAGGTTTTGCTTGTTTTGGAAGTCTCTCTGAGATTTTAGACGATTTGCGCACACATTCTGAAGCAGCAGTGGTAAACCTTGTGAAACGACGCTGTAAAGGCTTAGAATTACTTCGTGAAACTTTAGGTGATGCAACAATTGATTATCAAGCCTTGGGCGGCTACGAATTGTTTACAGAAGAAGCTACAGCTTTGTATGAAACCTGTTTGGCAAAAAAGGACGCGATCAATGAGTTGTTATTTCCTGTTTTTGATGGAAATGTCTTTAGCGAGGTTGAAAATAAGTTTCAGTTTCAAAAGATTCAATCGCGCTATATTTTTAATCAGTTTGAAGGACAAATTGATACGGGAAAAATGATGCAATCACTTTTAAACAAGGTAGTATCCAACAACATTCAGATTTTAAATTCAGTTTCGGTTGATGGGTTCTCGGAAAGTACAAATACAGTACATGTTCAGACCAATCAGTTTGACTTTTCTACGAAAAAATTACTCATTGCGACTAATGGTTTTGCATCGCAATTGCTAGATGAATCTGTAAAACCTGCACGTGCACAAGTGCTTATTACCAAACCGATTCCGAACTTACATATTAAAGGAACGTTTCACTTGGACAAAGGCTATTATTATTTTAGAAACATAGACAATCGCATTCTCTTTGGCGGCGGACGAAATCTTGATTTTACAACCGAAGAGACTACGGAATTTGCTCAAACAGAGATCATTCAGCGAACGCTAGAAAATATTTTAAAAACGACTATTTTACCGAATACTGCATTTGAAATTGAACATCGCTGGAGCGGAATTATGGGCGTTGGATCGCAGAAAAATGCTATTGTAAAACCGTTGTCTAATAACGTGTTTTGTGGAGTTCGTTTGGGCGGAATGGGCGTTGCTATTGGAAGTTTGGTCGGTAAAGAATTAGCAGCATTGGTATGACAGTCAAAGAATCTTTATACAATTCATGTTTGGACATTGTAAATGAGCGACATGCCAACATTCAAGAACGTTTTTCAAACATTCAAGAAGCGATGTTATCGGAAACCAAAAGCACGGCGGGCGATAAGCATGAAACCGGTCGTGCTATGTTACAATTGGAGCGTGAAAAGCTGGGAAATCAGTTGGTGGAAATTCAGAAAGTAAAAGAAATTTTATTCAAAGTTGATCCAAAATCTGCCGTTTCCCAAGGTTGTTTAGGAAGTGTCGTGTATACTTCACAGGCTAATTATTTTATTTCGGTAAGTGTTGGAGAAATTACTGCAGATATGGATAAATTCTACGCCATTGCGACCAATACGCCCATTGGAAAGTTATTGTTGGGAAAAAAAGTAGGAGACACCATTACCTTTAGAAATCAATCATTTGTGATTGAGGAGGTTTTTTAGACTTGCTTCGCTTTTTAGATTACTAGATCGTTAGATTTTTAGACTTTTTTGATACGTCCTTGCGAGGAATTTGCGACGTGGCAATCTGTTTCTGATGAAAAAGCTACTGTACTTTGAAAAATGTTCAATACTCGCTACTCATATCTCATTACTTTTTCTACCACGAATTCACAAATTATTTTGTTTGTCTTTTTTGATACGTCCTTGCGAGGAATTTGCGACGTGGCAATCTGTTTCTGATGA
>CAZHSA010000280.1:0-2330 GCA_964535135.1 uncultured Kordia sp. | reverse complement strand
AAAAGCTACTGTACTTTGAAAAATGTTCAATACTCACTACTCATATCTCATTACTTTTTAAAACAAAAAAACTCCAACACTGTAACAGCATTGGAGTTTTGTACATCTAAAAATGTATTTTTATTGCTTTATGAATTTTTGTGTAAATACTTTTCCATTTGATTCTAAACGTAAAATGTAGTTTCCTGTGGTTAATCTTGACACGTCAATAGTGTGTTCTTTTAGTTTTAGGTTCATTACACGCTTGCCTTCAATATTGAAGATGGTTGCAATTTTACCTACTAAATTCACAGGACTGTTGATGTTCATTATTTTTCCAACAGGATTTGGATAAATCGCTACACTTTCTAAGGCTTCGTCAGGAATACTTAAGGTTTGTCCTTCCGTAACAACATGATGCGTATTAATTGTCGGATTTACCAAGTTGTCAACCGTTCCTGATGGCCAGTAAATAACAACATTGTTAATTGTAGTTTCTGTTCCTATCCCAAAATGTGCATTTAAGGTGCTCATAAAGCGGAAACCTTCTCCACTTCGCACATCACGAATTTGAGTTCCTGCAGCAGTATGTACTTCTATTCTTGCTCCAATTCCATTGATATTACTTGCAACTCCGGTTGTGGTAATCTTTATCCAATTGTTGCTATTAGTTGTATTTGTGTATAGTGTTGTCCCTGAAATAGCATCAATGAAACCATCATTGTTCAAATCGCCAAAGGAACCATTGTTTCCAGAAATTACATTGTTATATATGGTAAAGGTCATGTCTCCATTTCCAAATAAAATACTTCCGTTGGAAGCAATATCTAAGTTTCCGTCATTGTCAAAGTCGTAGGTAGCATTTTCAATTCCAGTATTGGTAAACGCTGGCAATATTCCAGAAGCACTTGTTACATCTGTAAACGTACTATTACCGTTATTTCGCATCAATTTATGTGTTCCATTAGAAGTTGAACTTGCACCAACAAAAACATCCATATCTCCATCATTGTCAAAATCGCCCCAAGCAGACGACCACGTTTGTATCGGATCTGCCAAACCTACTGCTGAAGCGACTTCACTAAAGTTTCCGCTTCCGTCATTTTCGTGCATTTCATTGATATTGATTGTGGAAGAACCACCACGACATTTTGCGATAAACATGTCCATGTCTCTATCGTTATCATAATCAATCCAAATAGAACCGTAGTTTCCTCCACCAGCGATATCTCCTAATCCGCCTTGGTTAAAGGTTAGATTTCCACTTCCATCATTGGTATAGTATACATTTGGATCCACATCATGACAAACAAAGGCATCTAAGTTTCCGTCATTATTCAAATCAACAAAGTTTGAACGTTGTGAGAATACATATTCTGATCCAGAAATTTCAGTAAAAGCTGTTCCTGTAGCATTGGCTTTCATGAAGGTAACTCCACTTCCTCCTCCGTATAATAAATCGGTAAATCCGTTTCTATCATAATCGGCAGCAGCCAAACTCCAAGAAGGTGTAAAATCGGCAGCAGTCGTCGTAATATTTGTTGGTGTGGAACTTAATCCTCCTGAAGCTTGCTGATAAAAGATGTTAATATTGGTAGAACTTATAGAAACCACATCGTCTAAAAAGTCACCATTCATATCTACAGCTGCTCTTTGGCTACCGTTGGTGCTCACAGTTGAGGTTGTAAAAGTAGCAGGCGGCGGCGGTACAGCTGTTGTAAAGGTTAAAGGTCCGCCCCAAATACTGGTATCTAACCCACAAATAGCACGTACATATACTTCATAGGCTGTTGCTGGTGTTAATGAGCTAAGGTTAACAGTTGTAGTACTGGTAGCAGTTCCTGCACCTGTTGGTATTCCAGTTCCTGCTGGCTGCACTACATATTCCCATGCAGTTTCTCCACTATTTGGAGTCCATGAAACGGTAGCAGTATCTTGTGTAATGGCAGAAGCATTGATACTTGAAGGTGCAATACAGAATGATCCGCAAGTTTCTACACGTACTAAATCAATAGACATATCTCCTTCAAACCCTGTTCCTGCTCCTCCGTAACTAAATTCTATATATATTATTTGCCCTAAGTAGGCATTCAGATCAATTCCGACAGGAGTCCATGCATCTGTATCAGCAGTTTGCAACTCTCCGTTCCATGAATATACATTTGTAAAAGGACCTGTTGCTGTAGTAGCAACACCAACATTTAATGTTCCAATATCGCTTCCAAATGCATGCATGTAGAATGACAATTCTGCGCCGTCGGTGGCAGAAGTCATATCAATAGCAGGGCTGATTGCGGAAGCAATTGTTGATGAATCTCCTGATGCTTCATACTCTAAGTGACTTCCTCCAT
>CAZHSA010000279.1:0-5315 GCA_964535135.1 uncultured Kordia sp. | reverse complement strand
GTTTGTGCGGTTCACGATCATTTATCTTGGAATCGTGTACGTTGGAATGCTCTGAACGAACTCGTTGATTCTGGAGTTCCAAAAAATCAAATACAAGGCGGTGTAGAATACGTAACCTGGCATTTCTTTTCCGAAGAAGAAGAAAAATGGTGGGAAGCTGTGACGCCAAAGTATACCTTAGTTTTTAAACCTAAAGAGGGACAGCAAGTGATTCAGAAATATGAATACGATCGTTGGTTGTTTGGTGATGGAGTTATTTATTTGGTGGAGTGAGTTGATTTTAAATGTTGTATGTCTATTTTTACAAGATGTGCTGATAAATCAACTTACTGAATTTTCTACTATTCCTCCTTTACCAAACGCATTTCAAAAAACGGAAACCACTTTTTTCCATCATACGAATATTCGCCTTTTTCAACCCAAATACCAGCTTCAGAGAAGTCTTCTCGAAAACGGATAGTGCCGCCACGTTCGTCTTTAAAAGACCATTCCAGCTTTTTCTCGCCAATTAAATACATCTGGTTTTCCATTTTTCCACCTGTGGACGCAAAGGAAATCATGGTGATTCCCTTTTTTTCAGCGTTATAAGAAATCACGCCAAATGCATTGTGAATTACTTTGGTAGTGTCCTCTTTGTCATGTCCCAAACCATCAATCACCAAAAGCGTATTGTCAACTTTGGGCATAATAGTTTCTGTTTGTGTAAATTCCTTTTTTTGCCTGTTTATGTAAATCCAACCTTCACCTTTCCAAGTTCCTTTCATAAATGCTAATTGTTCAACGCTTGTGAGCGAATCTTGTTTCATAGTAGCTTCTTGCGCAAAGCATGACATACAGAAAAAAGAAAGATAAAAGATAATAGCAGTTTTCATAAGATGATGTTTTTTTGTAAAAGTACTTTCAATTGTTCTCCTAAAATTGTAAAAATGCGTCAGATTCCCGACAATGAAATCTGAATGGTTTTTAAATACGATTCATAATCAGCCACAGAGCGCTTCATTTTTCGTTTAAATTCATTGATAAAATGTGCCTGATCGTAGTAATTGTGCTTTAGAATAATTGCCGTTTTGTTGTCTTGCTTTTCCAAAAGATCAATCCATAATTTTCGCTGTTTTAAATTGCTCGCGAAGTGTCGCATAGAAATCCCAACTACAGATTTGAACCGTTTTTGAATGACGCGAACAGAAAGTGGAATTTTTTCTATAATCGAATGAATCGGTGTTCCTTGTGATAATTCCAAGCATATAAATTGTACCAAATTATCTTTTTGTACAGTGATGGAACGGAATAGTTTTAACAGCTCATTTTCAATTGCATTTAACGAAGATGTATAGGTTTTTAGATCATTTGGCATCGTCAAATAATTAGTAATTACAGCAGAAGCTTCTGTCGTTTCGTTGATGATTTCGTGCTTTTGAAACAAACTTGGCAGCATCAATAACCAAGGATGCAGTCGAATTCCGAAAAATATAGCATTTGGAAATACTGCTTGATCATATTTTTCTGTTCTCGGACCAAGAATGCGAATTCCGCTGTAATAAGGTTGTTGAATAAAAACTATAGAAACACTACTTTCTGGCAAGGTTTCATGCTGAATAGGAAAGTGGAGGTTTTCATCTTCTAGCACTTCAAAACACCAATAATTCCCTACGATTTTTTCTAAATGTTTGGACGGTAAAAATTCTTTGTAAACCATATGTAAGCAAACACTAGCGCTTCAACTCCTTCGGATAATTAATGATAAATTTTGTGCCCAACTTTCCGTCGGATTCCACGTGAATACTTCCTCCGTGTTTTTCTAAAATCTTCTTTATGATTGATAAGCCCAAACCTGTACTTTCATTGCTGTTTTTTTCGTCAAGCGTTTGAAAAACTTCAAAGATTTTTTGATGATATTTAGGCGCAATGCCAGGGCCGTTGTCTGCAAACGTGATTTTGTGCATTTCCGAAGTTTCGGTGCTTGAAATTGTAATTTCACAAACGTCTTTATCATTGTACTTTACCGCATTGCTAATCAAATTTGAAACAACTTGTGATAGTTGAATTTTATCTCCATTCAATACGGGTAAGGTATCTTTTTTGATAAATTTTATTTTCGTCGGATCTGTATAATTTTTGGCTTCTCCGCGAATCATCGTGTTCATATCTACCGCTTCCGGATTTATTTTCCCGATTTTTGAGTAATGCAAAATACCATCAATCAAACTTTCGAGTCGCTTCACGCGTCCTTGCATCATATCCAAATGTCCATACACATCGTCTGTTTCACCAGCTTCTAAATCTTCCTTAATAAAATCTGCCAAACTCGAAATACCACGAATTGGCGTCTTTAAATCATGCGAAGTAATGTAGGCAAACTGTTCTAATTCTTTATTTTTTAATTCGGTGTCATCTAGGTTTTTATTGAGTTCTTTCAAGCGTTTAAAACTGTCCAAACCTGTTCGTACTACTAAAAACACAAACAGCGATCCCATCAAAAAAATCACTCCAGAAAGAAAAGCGAGTAAGTCAGTTTGTCCCAAAATAACAACCGTTGCAACAGCCAAATATCCCACCAAAAAGATCAACATTAATACACGAAGTTTTTTCCAATTTCCTTGAAGTACACTATCAGGAAGTGTGTCAAATATTTTTTTGGTGTACCCAGCACTCAACAACATGATAAACGCTCCTAAGAGAATAAGCGCCGCAATAATATAATCAGAAAAGTGCATAAAGGTTCTTAAGTTGATTTCAATTCGGGTTGTGAAACGTTCGGAAACGTTCCTTTAGGAATCATAAAAGTAAATGTACTATAAACTGGACAAAAATACAATTTTGCATGTTGTGCTTATGTCAGTTTTTCCGATAAACGTAACTTTTTAATCGGTAATTTGTTTAGTAGCAACGGACGTTTCAATGCTCCGGAAGTGTTTCTAGCCATTATAGCAACAGTGAATATTGACAATTAGTATGTTTTGATTATTGGTTTTAATTAAAAACAATCTCTTTATTTGTGAAATACTGAATCAAGTTCAGTGTAACGGCAAACAGAAAAAATCATCAATCAAAACGAATAGTCTCATACAAAAAATCTCCAATAAGTTCATGTGCTTTTGGATTGATGTGTAAGTCTTCATCCCAATACAGTTTTTCGCTCGTGTTTAGTAATGCAGGCGTTAAATCATGCGTTTCGATGTGCTGCTCTTGAAGAAACTTGATCAATGTTGCTGTTAATTCTTTATTGGTGTTCATCGTTTCTGTATCCAAATCAAATAACGTTTGTATGTGCTTATAAAACGCTGGTTTTACTTCCAGTCGAGAAGGCAATAAAGTAACAATGAGTCGGATATTTTTCTCTTTACACATTTCTATAATTTGCAAAAGATACTTTTTAGCAATCTGCATAGCGCGTTCTTTTTCATCCGGAAACGATTCAAAATATAGCAGTTGTTCTATTCCTTGAATATAAGGAAATGCTTGTTGTTCGGCAGATTGAAACTTTCTGCGGAAGCGCATATACCAACTCTTATAAATGTTAGAAATGCTAGTGCGATCGTCTTCAAACTTTACGGTTTCTCGAAAATCATTTCCTGTAAAGACACTAATATAAAAGACATCAGGTTGCAAATAGGCAAACTTTTTTAAAAAGCCATGATAATTCCGAAATGTATAATATCCAACACCACCGTTCATACAGTTGTAAAAAGTAGTGGAATCAGCTGCGTTCAATTTTTCTTCCCAAATATTCACGAACGATTGCGTGTTGTACCGTAAAACGCCGTCGGTATGTGAATCGCCCGTGACAAGTACGCGCATTTCGTTCGATTTCTTTTCTATAACATCATCATCATCACGAAAACCTAGATTATTAGTGCGCCTTTCGGTAGATATTTTTTGTTGCGGAGTTCCCCAATTATCATACAAATGAATGCTGGGTTTGTGTAGAAACATCGCTGTAGAATCAGGAATAAAATATTCTGATTGCTTTTTACTGGTAAATGCAAAAAACGTTTCAATACGATTGACTTCCATAAAATACATAATAATTGATAGGATCAATAACAATCCACTCAACACAAGTAAATTGATTCCAATAAGTCGTACATATTTCATGAAAAATGATTTCAAACAAAAGAACAAAAAATAAAAAAAGCATGCAAAAATGCGCTTTAATACTTCAATATTTTCTGTACATTTAGCACGCAAAAACGAAAACTCACGCATGATTTTTGATTATTCAAAATGGAATACACGATTAGCTACTGATACTACAAATTATCAAAAAGCAACACCTTATCCGCATATTGTGATGGATGATTTTTTAGAAGTCGCTGCGGCGGAAAAGGCATTGGACGTATTTCCAAAAATCAAAGATGACGGTTGGATTCACTATATTCATGTGAATGAGAAAAAGCACGGACTCAATAAGTTAGAACTCATTCCTGAATTTATTCGTGATGGCATTATCAAAGAATTGAATTCGTCTGCATTTATTGAATACCTAGAAAAACTCACTGGAATTTCAAATTTACTTCCAGATACGACGATTGAAGGTGGCGGAATTCATCAAAGTGAAAAAGGTGGTTTTTTGAATATTCATGCAGATTTTACCGTGCATCCACACAAAAAAACATGGCGACGTCGCGTGAATGTTTTGGTGTATTTAAACAAAGATTGGGACGAATCGTATGGCGGCGCATTGGAACTTTGGGAAAAAGACATGTCGAAATGTGCGGCAAAAATTTCACCCATTTTCAATCGCATTGTCATCTTTAACACGGATGAAGACTCTTATCACGGGTTTCCTGATCCAATTACCTGTCCGGAAGCTGTGACGCGAAAGTCGATAGCTTTGTATTACTTTACAGAAGAAAAAACAGGTTCGTTTAAACGACGTTCTACCAATTACCGCGCACGTCCTGGCGATGGTTTTCGCGCAGTTTTAATTTGGCTCGATAAAAAACTCATTGCGGCGTATACTTGGGTAAAAGGTACGTTTGGCATCAATGATGACTTTATCAGTAAAGTGTTGAATTTGTTTCAGCGGAAGAAAAAGTAAGCTAGATTCGCTTTGCTTTTAGAATGTTAGACTCGCTTCGCGCTTAGAATGTTAGATGTGCTTCACACTTAGACTTGCCTCGCTTTAGATCGCTCGCGCTCTTAGACTTACTTAGCTCTTTGAATTAATCCTTTCATTCCTGCGAAGGCAGGAACCTGAAGACTTCTTTGATACGTCTTTGCAAGGAGTTCACGACGCGGCAATCTGTTTCAATAGAACACACGACTTCTGTTTGAAACACCGCTTGATTCCTAATTCCCAAAACCTATTCCCT
>CAZHSA010000278.1:0-5350 GCA_964535135.1 uncultured Kordia sp. | reverse complement strand
TTCTTTGAATGTTATACTCATCTTGTTACAATTTATGCATCAATTCTTTGAATAAATGCAAGGTCAGATATTACAAGGGTTGCTGACCGATAGGGCAGCTTCATATTGTTATATAACCTTGTAAAACGTTTTTTTGCACCTAGCTCTATTGTTGTAGTTCTCTCTCTAACATGGTAACAATGTTTTCAGGATTCTTATTAAATATCAACTTCCAATTGGGCTTATCCACCAATCTTTCATACGCTAATATCAACCCTAAACCTTCATCTTGCGACCACCATTTTTTGTTTCTTCTTGCCGATTTTATAGCTACTTCCTTAGTGACATTTCCACCTTTAGGGTCTGAAAGCCAACGTACCATAACATATTGACCAATGCCTTCCATAGATAGAAAAACATGGTCCATTTCTATTAAAATAGCCTTTTTAGGTTTCAAATATGTTTGTTGTCGTTTTTTTAGAAGAATTAATGCTTGTGAGGCCATCTCTTTCGATGCTACTATATCTTTTGATTTTGCGGCCGCATAAAACAATTCAGTTTCTTTATTGAATTGTTCGATATAAATCGAATCGTTTGAAAAATAGTTTTGAATAATGTCATCATTGACGTCAAAATCGAAGTTGTAGTTTTTTTCGAAGGCAATAAGTTTTGGGGCAATGCCATTCATTTCTCGTGTATGGGTGAACTCGTGAAGAAATATTCCCGTTAGCATCTTATCCAATCCGACATCTTCATTTTCCAGTCCGATACTCTTCCAGAATGAAGGTGCAGCCATTACAAAAAAAGATTCAACACCTTCTTTTTCAGATGATGCAGCAAAGGTCATATGTTGTATTGGAACTTTCTGCCCGTCTGGAATTGTTAAGGTATCATTATGTGTTTGTTTTAACCAAGGAAGGCTTTTGGAAAAATACTTTGGGCCATTAAATTTGACCCCTTTTGGAGCCGATATTTCTGAGGTTGTATAAACAAACTTCTTGTCGCAAAAAAACAGTATTGGGGGCTGACTCTCAGGTAATTTTAGCGTGTTTTGCGATACTAATTCCCAAGCGTTAAACCAATTTTCGAGCCATTCTAATTCAATTTCGGCCGCCTCTTGTACTATTTTTTGTTTGCCCTGATGATTGTCTTTACAGGACAATATCACCAGAATAAGAACTATTTGAAGAATCTTAATCTTCATTTTGTGAAGGTTTTTATGCTTTACAGTTTCGCTTACGATCATTTGCAAAAAATTGCTTGCTGGGTGTGACTTAGCGGCAGCCTTGATCGGATGACTTTTGCCGCGTGTTAGCCAAGTTACTAATAATTACCAACGATTTTCCATGAAGAAAATCAGGAGCTATAAAAAATAGGTTTTTGTTGAGGGTAGTTTTTAGTTTTTGTCTAGGAATGGCTCAATATCAAATCCGTACATAAACTTGTTAAGTTGCCCTCCGGAACTTTGTAAACCTACAATGTCCATTATTTCTTCAAAATACATACAAACTCTTTCTCTGTCTTCAGTATCAAGGTCTAGAGAAATATCAGCGAACCTAGAAAGGCCTTGTTCTATTTTTTCTTGATATTTTTTTTCTGTTGGCTTTGCCGATTCAGAAACAGCTTTAAAGTCAGCCGCGACCTGATTTATTTTTTTAGTAAATATAGGCCGCATTTTTTCGTCTGCGATGCCGGGATACGAATTGGGGTAGAGTTGTTCAACGAACTTTTTCTTCGCCATAAAGTTCTCAAACTTTTCAGTTGCATTTTCCGGTGTTTTCATTTCGGTGGCATTTTGTCCATAAGCGAACAAGGTCAAAAAGAATATGAATATTTGAGTGTAGGTCTTCATTTTTTAAATAGTGGCCAACGGTCTCGCCTATAAGCTGCATTGCTTTAAAAAGGAGGTTCTACGCCGTTTTCATTGTTTTCTAATCCAATATTGAGTTCTACCAAAAAGAGAAACTCCAAGGTACCCTCTTACCTTTAATTTTTTGTCATTTACTAATTCTAAGTAGCATTTATAGGTTTTTCCGTTTTCAGGGTCTAAAATTGTTCCACCATTAAATTCGCTATCATCTTTTTTTAAGTCCTCAATAATTACTAGACCAATAATCGGTTGACCTTTCTTTACTCCCTTGCAGTTGTCACAAACTGCATTCTTTTCACTTCCGTAGCTTTCTACTATTTTGGCGAAATAGGAGTCATTTGTCTTATAAATTTCAATGATCGCTTTTTTCTCATTGGTTTGATCATCAAAGGTCTCCCATTGCCCAACAATAGATTGTCCATTGGTCACCAAGGTTAATGATGTAATTAGTAGCGTGAATAGTAACTTCATATCAGATGTTGTGCTTTAAATGTTCAATTGTTTTTTTACTATTTTTTCGGTCTATACTAAGGAAGGTAAGTAGTAGGAAAATTAACGAAATTAATTCAAACAGCACACGTAACCAATGCCAATACTCCCAATCATCCAAAACGGATTGTAGTTGATGGGTATCAAAAACTGCTTCGAAAAATTGCTGATTGGTATCTTTAAAGTAGCCATAAAAGACGGCGATAACTAAAACAGCAAATAAGGTTGAGACGATAGCATATTTTAAAGCATGAGGTTTGTAGTAATAACAGTAAAAGCTTAAGCCGAAAGGAATTAAAACTGCTATAATAGTTAGACAGGTATAGAAACGACCTATTAATGGTCCGAATTCAGCGTAATATGCATAGAATTCAGTAGAAGATAAGGTTTTCCAAAAGGGGACTAATAAAAAGCCTTCGGTAATTTGGCTACCTAAAAAAACGGAAAAAACTGCAATTGAAACAAAAGTTAGCGTGCGATTCATTTTATGTTAAATAGGGATGAATGCAAAATTCGTCACATTTTAAGTCAGATGCATTTACATAGGTAAAGAAAATCAGGAAGCGCTCAATTTTCTTCGAATTCTACTTAATTGCGTTGGTGATATGCCCAAATACGAAGCAATATAATATTGAGGAACAGTAGCTTCGAGCGTTGGAAATCTTTCCCTCATAATTAAATATCTTTTATCAGCATCTAACAATGCCATTTCAATTTCTTTTTCTTCTTTTTCTAGAAAATAAAATTCAGCTATTTTTCTTCCTAAGCTTTCTAAATCGTGGAATTTGGCATACAGTTTTACCAGATCAGCAAAGTTGGCCACTAAGAGTTCACAATCTGTTAGAGCCTGTTGAGCTATTTTGTTCGGTTGTTTGGTAAGTAAAGATGAATAGGCACCAATGATAGAAGAATCTACGAAAAATTGCTTGGTATATTCTTTGCCTTCTTGATTTAAAAAAAAAGCCCTGACGACTCCTTTTTTTAAGAATCCTATGTGTTGCGCATATTAACCTTCGCGTACAAAAAACTCATTTTTTTTCAGTCGAAAAGGCTTAAAGTGCTTTTGTAGCTCTTTAATCGTCTCATCTTCAATAGAACTAATTTTATGTATGTAGGTTAATAGCTCTTGCATTTTAGAATTTCACTTTTCTGAACGGTTTAGTTGCGATGGTATAGCAAGGTGAAGGATATTGAATGGAGTGTGTTTTTACACAATTTCTTTGGGTTCATGACCGACCCTTATTATATGTCTTTCGTTTGAGCGCCAGACGAGTATCATTTATAAATGTTGTCGAAACTATTTTGTTATTTCGTATTGATAATTTCAAAAATAGAGCACTAACTATAAGTAGTAAAGTTATAGACAAAATAGAATCTTCTATACCAAAGTCACTTCCTATTAATAAAGTGGGTCCTTCAAAATTGGAATTAAGTATATGTGCTTCTTCTGTTCCAGAGAGATTAGAACCATAAAACGGCTGTGCAAAGTTCCAACCCAAATGAAAAGCAAAAGGTAACCATAGCCTTTTTGTATAGGTATACATTATACTATGCGCGAATCCAAAGGTTAATAATAGTAGAACAGACAAAAACGTAACATTGTCATTCAACAAATGTGGTACTGTAAAAATTATTGATATTATTAGTAGAGCCAGAAAAGTTCCTAACCATTTTTCTGTAATTCTATATATTATTAGTCTAAAAAAAACCTCTTCTATCAAAGCGGCAATGATAAGAAACGAAAATGGTGCTAATAGATAGGAAAAGCCAGAATGGCTCTCAACGGTGTAGTAACCGAGTAAGTAAAGAAAGAATACAGCTAATGATAAAACTAAAAAACCAAATAGAAAACCACCGAACAATTCTGTTTTTAAATTGGTTCTAGACAGTTCTTTAATTTCTCTTTTTTCATAGGTTTTGAATACATAAAAGTAGCTTATTAATAAAACAGTAACAGAAATATAATTTACAATGGCATCACCCATTGGCTTACTGTCAATAAAGTGACGTACTATGGGTTTTGTAATTAAATTTTGAATTGCTATAAGTACTCCTAGACAAATTGAAATTCCTAAAATAATTTTGATTACAGGAAATTGAATACTCTTGTTGAAGGTAAGTTTCATTAATAAGTTTCGGGTTTGTTTAAAATAAGTTACAGGGGTCGCGAATATGAAAAGTAGCGAATTTTTAAGTGCTAACTTTTCGGTTTAAACAGACCTTTATTCTGCTATTTATCTATTCTTTAAACACGAAAATACCTGTTTTTAATAAATGTTGTGGTGTGCATTTACTTTTTGACGTCCTTCCTTCGACTAATGCCCATAACCACTTATTTATTCACTAACTCCAACTGCTTTTTATAAACATTAATTCTTGCGTGTGCAGTTCCGTCTATTAGTAGAATAACGATCATCATAGCCATGGTTGTGATACTTATTGCTCTCCAAGTTGGGGTGTTTGTAAAAATAAGTAGCAAGGCTGCAGCAATAATTATAGCTGGAATAGCCTTAAAAACTATGGTTTGGTATTCCTGTAAAGTTTTTTCGGCGCGATTAAGTTCTGATGCCACAAATGCCGAAACATCGTTATTATAAGCCTCTTCAAACTGTCTAATTCTTGATTTGTTGGTAAAAAATAAACCAAACCCTATGGTCAACAGTAAAACGCCTGCTACCAAAGTAGGAATGATATACGCTCTTGCGATATCGGTCTTTCCTAACTGCCAAAACCCAATACTAGCCGCTATGAAAACAAGCCCGAAAAGCATGAAAAAGGGGGTCGAAAAAAGTTCAGATTTTGCCCAATCTGTTGCTGTTTTTAAAATATCCATAATTTTAATTTAGTTTATATTTTTCTCTATACTCTGTCGGACTTATACCTTCTTTCTTTTGGAAGAAGCTAAATATTTTGTAGGTATTCATATCCTAAATCATAGGTTACGTATGAAATGCTTTTTTTTCGGATTTCGATTCAGCATCACAACTTTTGCTCCCTTTGACAGCAATAATT
>CAZHSA010000277.1:0-5356 GCA_964535135.1 uncultured Kordia sp. | reverse complement strand
TAAACATCGGTACGTCTGGGGCCGAAATTGGAGGCGCCTTTGGTGGCGAAAAAGAAACAGGTGGTGGACGTGAGTCTGGATCTGATGCTTGGAAAATTTACATGCGTAGACAAACCAATACAATCAATTATACTACTGAATTGCCATTAGCGCAAGGAATTAAGTTTGATTTGTAACATAGATTGAAACATAAAGTTAAAAAAACTCGCTTCTTATATGGAAGCGAGTTTTTTTAATTGAAATATTTTTGATACGTCTTTGCGAAAGTTTTGCAAAAACTTGTGGCAATCTGTTTCTTTTGAACATATAACGTTCTTTGAAATACCACAAATCCCTAATGTTCAAAACCTACTTCATAGCTTTTTTGTAACGAATACACGAATTTCTTTATTTTGAAATCAAAACCGTAAGATTGAGTGGAAAATGTACTAGCATTTTTTGTATAAAACCTGTTTAGAATTTCAGAGTACTTTTCGATACAATTTTCTTCATTTCATTACGAAAATCACTCAAAGTGACGTTTTGTGAAATTATAAATGTATAATGCTAAATTTTTAAATTAAAGAGTTTTTTCTACAAGCATAAAGTTATTTCGAAAACTATCTAAAAGCGAAGCGTTCTAAAAGGCGTAGCCGTTCTAACAGCAATCTAAAACTAAAGCATTCCATTTGCCTCAACCCATTTAAATCGTGTAATATCTTCTGGAATGGCAACACGTTCAGCAATGCGCGCCATACGATCTGGTAATTTCATTACGTAGTTTCTAGCTTTCTCTGCTGCGTCCGTCAATCCAGTTAATTTATCAATTTCCCAGTATGAATTCAATTTTCGCATGATATCAATATAATCATGTGTAGTGTATACGCCTAAACGTTGCGCTGCATTTGAGAAGTTTTCAAAAGCAGTTCCGATGGCTTCTCCAGATTCACGTACAAATTGAGCTGGCATTACGATTTTTTTACGCATCATATCTTCAAACGCCAACATCATCTCACTTGGATCGTATTCTAAAATCGTTTTTACAAACTCTCTGTATGCCAAATGGTGTCTCATTTCGTCACCAGCAATAATATTACACATTTTTCCAAGCAACGCATTACCTTTTTTCTTTGCTAATTGCCCAACGCGCTTGTGCGAAATGTTTGTGGCAAGTTCTTGAAAGCTCGTGTATATAAAATTTCTATATGGATCGTTTGCCGTTCCAATATCAAAACCGTCATTAATCATGTGCTGCGTTGTAATTTCTATTTCACGCATGTTTACACGACCGGACAAGTACAAATATTTATTTAAAACATCGCCGTGACGATTTTCTTCTCCTGTCCAATGACGCACCCATTTTGCCCAACCATTATCTTTACCATCATTTCCATGTTGATTAATTCCTTCTACATCCATCAACCATGATTCGTAGGTTGGTAGCGCTTCTTCTGTAATAGTATCGCCAACCAAAACTACCCATAAATCGTATCCTATTTCTTTGGCTTCTTCACGAATTTTGTGCACTTCATCAAAGAACGTATCTTCTTGAGAATTTGGCAAAAAGTCTGTGGGTTGCCATATTTTTTCGGGGGGAATTAGATATTTGTCCATGTAGCCATCGATTTCTTTTTCGATGGTTTGCATGACTTCTAAGCGAATATTTTTTAAAGACATTGATGGTTATTTAGTATTGCTGTAAAAGTACCACTAAATATCTACAATAGTCGCTGTTTTTATACAATTAACATCTTGAGTAGTTTTTGATATATTTCTTCTAATTTCTTGTAAAGATTGTTCTCGCAAGAGCTGTCCATCTTTAAAAACAGTTGTTAATAAGCCTTCTTTTTCTTCTTGAATAGAACATTCGTCTTTAAAGCGTATTGTTCCATTTTCGGAAAAGAGTTGTATCAAACCTTTTGCAGATTTTTTAGTACCATCATCCGTAATTGGATCTTTAAAAATAGCACGTCCTTCGCCGTGTATTTCTACATACGTCGCTTTCATTGCAAAACCAAACGTATCACGCGTGTTGTATTGATAGGTGAAGCTACCAATTCCTAATACCACATTCGTGGAAGCGAACCCTTTTTGCTTCAAACGTTCACAAATTTGCGTAGCTCTATCTATCGTGATACTATCGCCGTAAATAGCACCAATTTTAGGATGCAGCACTTTGTATCCTTGCGAATTGATCGTTCCACCAAATTCGTCCCATAATATTTCAACAACACCTTTTCGAACGACTGGATTTTCATGCTCACATCCACAAATAATGTCTACTGGGTTTCCAGAATCGGGACGGATGACGAGTTTTCCATCACGGGTTAGAATTTCTTCTTTTAGTTGTGGCAAATATTCGGTAAGTACTTTCCATAAATCCCACGTATCAGAAACAACCGAAAGAATTCCTGTTGGATACGTGTGCAATAAACGGCGAAAAGTTTCAATTTCGTCGTCTTTGCTTCCTGCACACATGACACTGTGTTCGGTAGCATTTACACTTCCAATCACCAATTCTTTCGTAACATCTGTATTGTAATATTTTTCTAAATTCATTGCTACAGGTAAGGTGTCACTTCCTGTAAAAGACAGCGCATGTCCCATTCCGCTTAGGATAGAAGATTCGATTCCAGACATACCGCGCATGGAAAAATCGTGTCCTTGCCAGTTGATAAAGTCTAGGTTTTCTTCATCCGTTTCTTGCGCATATTTCGTTAAAATGGTGTTGTATTGTTTTGCAATCGTAGCAGAAGTGCAAGGCTGCCAAATGATGTTGGAAAGAAGTGTTTCTAGATAATTGGTAATCCAAAAAAATTGAGGAAGTGTATTGACAACCGTAAACATTGGTACACGAATCGGAACTTCAGTTCCTTCAGGTATTGCTTTAATTTCGATAGGCAAGTAGCCTAAGTCGTGTAATTCTTCAACATGTGAAATATCATAATTGACACCTAAATATGCATCAACATATTTTTTATATTCGGTAACAACTTGTGTTTTTGGTGGGTTGAAAAATTCTGTATTGAATTGTTTGATAAGATATTCTTTGATGAAGTATTGCAGTCCAAAAAAGACGACTTTGTTAATACCTTCAATTCTACTTTTTCGTGGTGTCCAATTCGAATACACTTTGGTGGTTCCTTGCGGATATTGTTCTTTGTGTCCGAGTTTGTAACCATCTGTCAGCAATAATGGATTCATAGGAATATTAATTTGCGTTAATTATACGCAAATATAAATTGTTTTTTAAAACTGACAAGGAAATTGGGTTTTTATTCGTTGAAAAGACGGGAAGTTTTGAAGTTGAACTTGAATTGCTTATCTATCAGTAAAGCGTGTTTTGTTTCTCCCTTTTTCGGTTGGATATAATGCTGGAAGCGAATCGCTTTGCCAAAATTCTTTCGTATCAATATCTAAGATAGATAGTTTACCTGTAAAGGCTGCGCCAGTATCTACATCCCATAAATTGTGTGCTTTCATCGGAATATCACAATTGAAATTTAACGTAGGTGTGTGACCAATATAGATTTCTTTGTAATGTTGAAAACGTTGTGGTGCATAACGCGCATCACTTAATTTTTCTACACCAATTTTTTCAGCCAATAAAGCTGATTCAATCAGTGTTCTATCAAAATAAAAATTCTTTTGATAATGTTCTTTTAACACGCCGTGCATAGAAGTAAATCCAGCATGGAGAAACAGTCGGTTTTGCTCGTCAATGTAGTAGTTTTCTAAGTTTTCATAGAATTCTAAGTGTTGTTGCTTGTTATAATTGACACGCGCATAACTTTCTAAGGTTTCTTTTCCGCCGTGCATGTACCAAACATCATTAACATGCCCGTCTAACAACCATTCATGACACCAAACATCGTGATTTCCACGAATGAAAATACAGCGTTGTTTGGTATTTAATTCCATAAGAAATTCTATCAATTCCGCTGATTCACTCCAACCATCTACATAATCGCCCATAAAAATTAAGGTGTCTTCTGTGGTCACATTGGCGCGTTCTAGTACTTGCGTTAATGCTTTAAATCCTCCGTGAATATCTCCGATGGCGAGTGTTCTCATGTGTTTTAAATTTCCTCAAAATTACTATAAAAAATCACCAAAGCATATCAATTTATATTTGATAACATATTGATAATGTTTTTGATTTAAAAATTAGTTTCTTGTGTGATTCTGAATCATACTGAATCAAGTTAGAATTCTATAAACTCTGGTGAAACTGCTTCTATCAACCAAACACCATTTTCTGATTGATAAAACGTGAAACCTTGTGCATGCAATTCGCCACTTCTTATCGTAAGAATGATGGGTTTTCCACGCCTGCTTCCCACATTGATTGCCGTTTCTTTATCGGCGCTCAAATGTACGTGTTGTCGTGTTCCTTTGATCAATCCTTTTTCTTGAATTGAGGTGATGAATTTTTCAACTGTTCCATGATATAAATACCTTGGCGGCTTTTTTGGTTGCAACGCCAAATCAATATCTACAGAATGTCCTTGATTCGCTCTGATCATTGTTTTGTCATCATTAAACGCGAAACGTTTTTTATTGTTGGTAGCAACTACTTCTTCTAATGTTTCCATAGAAAGCGAATAGTTGCCTACATTGATTTTTTCAAGTAATACTTCGACGGAAGTCCAACCATTTTGATCGAGTGTAATTCCTAGTTTATCAGGATTATGTCTAAGCACATAACTTAGAAATTTGCTTATATTTTTTACTTTTTTATTCATTGTAATTGTAATCTTTTCTGCAGTTCATCTCCTTCTGGTAAAAAAGGACGTTCTGCAGGAATTTGTAGCTTCTCTAGCTGATTTGTTTTGACGAATTCATATTGTTCTGCCACAAATGCAGAGATATCTTCAATTTTTAGAATATCTTCTTTGGCATAACTGCGGATAAATTCGTTTCTGATTCCTATTTGAATCGCTCTGCGTTCTAGTTTTGCGCCATACGGATCGTGATCTGGATCCCATTGCAATCGTACGTTGGAGGATTTTACCTTTTTTTGCCACGTTTCTTGTGATTCGTATAATTCAGGTTTAAAAGAAGAATGCACCGCATTTTCTAGGTATCTTTGAAAAGCTTCTCGCTTCAAGTGAATAGCCAATACGACTTCTTGTCCAACTTTCTTTCCCCAACCATTTCGGTACATCATCCATAAAAAATTTGGTTTGATCCACGTCATGCGTTCCAAACTGAATGGTCCGCCAAAAAATTGATTTCTAAAGGCAAAATTGCCAATGGCAGGACGATAGGATTGGTATACGATTATTTTTTCATCATCGTATTGCGCCATAATGTGATGTCCATTTTGTGGCCATTCATTATGTTGAGTTATATAGTTTTGTATGTTAAGTTTCAT
>CAZHSA010000276.1:0-5374 GCA_964535135.1 uncultured Kordia sp. | reverse complement strand
AATCGAATTTTCATCACTCTTAACTAATTGCTAGCTTAAAATAGCTTTTCGTTTTTCATTTTACATTTCTACTTCGATTGTTGTGTGTTGGTCGCTTTGCTCCTGTTGTGAGTTGTTTTCAATTTAAAATTTATCATGTTAAGTTCGTTTTTTGTCAATTTGTTAATTCGGCTTCTGCTTACGCAAAATCCAAAACTCACAACTGATTAAATTAAAACGGAAACTACTAAACTTATAAACTCTTAAACTTCATAAAAACATTAGATTCACTATCTTAGTCAAAAAGGTAACATTCTTTAAATTTCGCTCTTATGAAAAAATACTTCCTCTTATTCATTTCATTCTTTAGTGTAATGATTGTTTTTGCGCAAGAAGACAAACCTACACCTTATCCAGATTTTATAGGACAAGAACTGTCAGCAATTGAAGAACATTCCGATTGGAACGTCCTAGAAAAAGCAATAGGTGATTTGAATCATGATACGAAAGATGATGTTGCCATTGTGATAGAATCCAAAGAAGATTTCATTGAAGTGCGATGCAAGGATTGTCCAACATCACTCAGCAAAGCACGTATTTTATTAGTGTTTTTCTGTGAGAATGACACCTTCAAAGTACATACGCAAAACAATGTATTTATTCCACGATCCGACGAAGGCGGCATGTCTGCTATGATAGAACCAGAACTTAGCATTGAAGCCAATCAATTGATTATTTTACAACAATATACGCGTTCTGACACTAGATATGTATTTGAACTTCACAAAGATCAGTTTATGATTCTTTTGGCAGAAAGTAATAGTGTCCACGCGGCTTCTGGTGATACTGAAAATTGTGTGTTCGACTTCACAAAGAGTGAAATTGCGATTACCAAAGGAAATATTGCAAATGAAGAAGAACTTGGGAATGAGGATGAAGAAGGTATAAAAGAAAAAACAACCATTATTAAATTTGATAAAAAACCGAAATCGCTGGCTGAATTCGGAATCATGTACGAATGGGAAATTGTTGAATACCGATATTTATAAACACATATTTACGCACTAAAAGAAGCGTTATACCATGAAGAAATCATACCAAATTTGGTCCTGTCTCCTAGCCTATTTATTTGTAAATGCCATAACTGCGCAAATAAACTGGGATAAAAAAATTGAACAAGAACTTCCTATTATTTTAGAAAAACACCGTGAATTGGTGAGTATTCCCAATGTTGCTTCCGACGAAGCCAACATGATGAAAAATGTAACTTGGGTAACAGCTGCTTTTGAAGAATTGGACTTTGAAGTTTCTATCTTACAAACCTCAACATTGCCTGTTTTTTTTGCCGAAAAGCGCGTAGATCCAACAGCAAAAACGATTTTATTCTACTTACATTTAGATGGTCAGGCGGTCAATCCACGGAAGTGGAATCAAAAAGATCCGTTTCGTCCTGTGCTTAAAGAACAAGACGAAAATGGCGTTTGGCAAATTATCAACTGGTCACGCATTAAAACTTATGTTGATCCCGATTGGCGAGTATTTGGTCGCGCTGCTGCAGATGATAAAGCGCCGATCATTATGCTATTGTCCGCATTGGAATTCCTTCAAAAAGAAAAACAAAAAATACCATACAACGTAAAAATCATTCTCGATCTGCAAGAAGAAACACGTTCCAAAGGTTTTTTGAGTACGCTGGAAACGTATAAAAAAACCTACGCAGCCGATTATTTAATTATTATGGACGGACCAGCGCATCCGACCAATAAACCGACGTTAACTTTTGGTTGTCGCGGCATTGCGACTTTAAATATTAGCATTTACGGCGCCAAATTACCGCAACACAGCGGACATTACGGAAATTACGCGCCAAATCCTGTCTTTAGCATGTCGCACTTATTGGCAAGCATGAAAGATGCTTCTGGAAAAGTGATTATTGATGGTTTTTATGAAGGAATTGACTTGGATGCGGAAACACAAAAATTACTAGCACAAGTACCTGATGACAATACAGAAATTAAAGCAAATTTAGGCATTGCCAAAGCAGATAACGTTGGTAACACCTATCAAGAAGCCTTGCAATATCCGTCATTAAATGTGCGTCATATTGAAACTTCTTGGAAAGGGCCAGGTTTAAAAACCATTATTCCTGAAATTGTGACAGCGTATTTGGATGTGCGTTTGGTAAAAGAAACTGATGGAGAAGCACAATTAGCAAAAGTCAAAAAACATATTGAAGCGCAAGGATATTTAGTATTATCTCGTGAACCAACAGATGCAGAACGTTTGAAATATCCTAAAATAGCAACCGTCACTACAAATCCTGGCGTGAATGCTTTTAGAACGGATATCAATTCGTTTATTGGTAAAAAGTTACGCTCCACGATTTCAGATGCATTTGACGAAAGTCCCATCATGATTCGTACCATGGGCGGAACCGTCCCAATAACACCTGCAATACAAGTGTTGGATATTCCTGCGATTATCGTTCCGATGGTGAATATGGACAACAATCAACACAACCCGAACGAGAACATTCGCATTGGTAATATTACACAAGGAATTAAAATGTGCTTGGCTATTTTTTCGATGGAACTCTAGCTGTTAGCTGTTAGCAAAATTACAAATTGATTAATCCACAGATCAACAAACAACAACCAAAATGCCCAAAATAGAATATCGCATATATGTTGTAGAACTTTCTAAGAAAGTGTACTCCGAAAACACCAAGTTTCGCCTGGCGAATCCGCAATTTAATGGCGTATTGGAATGTTTGTACGTAGGCATGACGAGTAAAACGCCTAAAGAACGTTTCTTGCAACACAAAACAGGCTATAGAAATAAAAAAGGACACAAACTTTCTTCGAATATTGTGGAAAAATATGGATTGTATTTACGTCCGAGTTTGTACAATCATATGGATCCGTTGCCTACAAGACATCAAGCCTTGGAGGCAGAAAAGTGGCTGGCATTAGAATTGCGTAGAAAGCGTTATGCAGTTTGGTTTAATTAAATTCTATTATTTCTACAATTAAAAAATACAGATGTATCACGGAACTTGGTTACGAATTAAAATTGGTGGAGAATATATTCCTCCAGAGTTTATTGAATTTGAAAATGAAATGGTCCATTATTTTAAACTGTTACCCGAAATAAACAATTATGAACTGACAAAAACCCAACGAGAATCACAAAATATAAGCGAAATCAAACATGAATTTGTCAATGAAAATAGAGTGCGGTTTTATGTGCCTGGAAAAATCCATACTATTTTTGAATCAACATCAACTACGACAGATACAATATTTGAACATGACTACGAACGAATGGAAGCGACAGTTACTGAGTTGACTCCAGAAGAAATAGAAGCTATGGAATTTGATGTGATATGGAATGATCAAAAAATTCCCATGATCTTTAATGTTTCAATAGATCATGAAGTGGTTCAATTTCTCAATAAAAGACATAATTTAGAGGGAGAAAAAATAGTCCTTGAAAAACTACAAGAAACCTATTTTGCAACTATATATTTTAATGGAAGTCGAAGTAAATTAATTCCCATCAGGAAAATTTCTGCTGATGAAATTATACTGTATGGATTTCCAGCATTACCGCATGAAGTTACAGGACAACGCATTTCAAAAATAGATTATCCTCTAGAGAGTTTATAAGCGTTTGATTCGGAAGAAGCACTTATAAAATATACGGAAAACATGTAAAACAATCTGAGATTGAAAATATGAGTTTGGACAAAGCAGAAGCGTATTTCTGTATATCCTAAAGTTCAACAAATTTTCGATCTTTTAATTATTTAATCTTTCAATCAAAAAACTTACTTTTGATTGAATGAATTCGAACGTATTACAAACTCCTATTGATTACCTAAAAGGTGTCGGTCCAAATCGCGCAGATTTGCTGCGAAAGGAGTTGGGAATTCATACCTATCAAGATTTTATCAACCTGTTTCCGAATCGGTATATTGATAAAACACGCTATTTTAAAATCAATGAATTACAGCGAAATTCTTCCGAAGTGCAAGTGGTTGGAAAAATTGTCCACCTAAAAATGGTACAACAAAAACGTGGAAAGCGCTTAGTCGCCACATTTACTGATGGAACTGCCGAAATGGAACTCGTTTGGTTTCGCGGTCATAAATGGATTAAAGACAGCATCAAACTGAATACGCCGTACGTAATTTTTGGTAAAACGAATTGGTTCAACGGTTTGTTCTCCATGCCACATCCAGAAATGGAATTATTGAAAGAACACGAACAGAGTTTGCGAACTGCCATGCAGCCTGTGTATCCATCCACAGAAAAATTAAACAACAAAGGCATTACCAACAGAGTCATCAATAAGTTGATGCAACAATTATTCGTAGAAGCGCGCACGCAGTTTTATGAAACCTTGCCACCTACTATTTTGGCGGAACTCAAATTGATTTCTAAGAGTGAAGCCTTATTCAATATTCACTTTCCAAAAAGTCAAGAATTGCTGGCAAAAGCGCAGTATCGACTGAAATTTGAAGAACTTTTTTACATTCAGATTCAACTCATCACCAAAAACCTTATCCATAAAAGTAAAATAAAAGGCTTTCCGTTTGATCAAGTTGGAGAAAAGTTTAATGAGTTTTATAAGCATCATTTGCCTTTTGAATTGACCAATGCGCAAAAACGCGTGATTAAAGAAATTCGAAACGATTTAGGCAGCAATGCACAAATGAATCGTTTGTTGCAAGGTGATGTTGGTTCAGGAAAAACAATTGTCGCGCTGATGTCTATGTTATTGGCGATTGACAACGATTTTCAAGCCTGTATCATGGCGCCGACAGAGATTTTAGCGATTCAGCATTATAATGGAATCATGGAACTCGTAGAACCGTTAGGATTGCATGTAAAACTGCTCACAGGTTCTGTGAAAACGAAAGACAGACGCGTGATTCATGAAATGTTGGAAGATGGTTCGTTACATATTTTAATTGGAACACATGCTGTGCTTGAAGATAAAGTAAAATTTAAAAATTTAGGTTTGGCCATTATTGATGAGCAACATCGCTTTGGAGTGGCGCAACGTGCTAAATTATGGCACAAAAACACCTTTCCTCCACATATTTTGGTCATGACCGCAACGCCAATTCCACGAACGCTGGCCATGAGTTTGTATGGCGATTTAGATGTGTCTGTCATTGATGAATTGCCTCCTGGGAGAAAAGCTATTAAAACTGTTCATCGGTATGATAGCAACCGTTTGAAAGTGTTTAAATTCATTCGTGATGAAATTACCAAAGGACGACAAATTTACATTGTATATCCGCTTATTCAAGAGTCAGAACAGCTTGATTATAAAGATTTGATGGATGGCTATGAAAGTATTGTACGCGAATTTCCGATGCCAGATT
>CAZHSA010000275.1:0-5382 GCA_964535135.1 uncultured Kordia sp. | reverse complement strand
TAATTCAAATTCTCCGTATGGTGATGGAGCTACCATTAGCTTGGATGTAGGAGTAGCAGATAATGGTGTGAATTCAATGGTTGATTGGATTTGGGTAGAATTACGTGATGCTGGAAGTACAACGACAGTCATTACTGGAAAATCTGGCGTATTGCAACGCGACGGAGATATTGTAGATGTAAATGATAATATGGCAACTCCGTTAACTTTTGACAATGTACCTGCTGGAGATTATTTCATTGTGGTAAAACATAGAAATCATTTAGGAATCATGACAGCAAATACCTTCTCACTCAGCAATATAGCTACAACAATCAACTTTACAGATGCTGCCAATGAAATTACCTATGGAAGCAATGCACAAACAACATTTGGAATGCCAACAGACGTAGTAGCCATGTGGGCAGGAAATGTAAATGGAGATGCAGTCGTACAATACTCTGGAACCGATCCTGATACGCCGGCCATTCTATCAACGGTGTTAAACGATGCTGGAAACTTCCTGAATTTCCCAACCTATGCTGTAAGTGGTTACAATACGGATGATGTTGATATGAATGGTACCACACAATACTCAGGTACAGATCCAGATACGCCTTTCATCTTGCAAAATGTATTGGCACATCCTAGTAACTTTTTAAATTTTAGCACCTATCAAATCATTGAACAATTACCTGACAACGAATAATATTGAGTACTATTTAGTTTAATTAGATTATGAGGTAACTAGATTTGGGCAATTAGTTACCAAAAGCGTCATCTCTTATAGAGGTGGCGCTTTTATTGAATATTAGTTTGATGCTTTTCTTTTCCGCAGTTTAGCAAGTATCTATTTGTGAATAAACAATGCAGCTTAATTCAATTTTCAACTTCAAGTTCAAGTTCTCCTCCTAGCTGTCAAACGGATAATATTCTTCTTCCAATGAAATTCCGATCACCGCAGGCAAATGAGAAGCTTTATGCACGGTTATTTCATCGCTTGTATTAAAATTTCCATAAATGGTTTCAGGAACTGCAATAGTTTTATATGTTGTAACAAGTTTGTAGGTATTACTTTTGCGACCATTGTTAGAAATTGTTGTAAAAAGCTTGTCAGTAATGTGTGTTTCAATGACATCTTTTCTGCCATTATGTATGGATTTTTTATAATTAACATACAGCATACTTATTTTGTACAATTGGTATACAAGAATAATTGGTATTGGGAACAAAAACACAATCAACCCTAATAAATCTACATACATAAGCCCTAAAATGGGTAATGCCATGAAAACAATTATCGTAAGACGTTTTCGGAGAGCGACTGTATAATAACCATATACGTTTTCCTTGTCTTCTCGCGTTAATGGTGCTTGTCTTATTCTAGAATTAGGATACTCTTTTGGATGGATTTTCGGTGTATTTCGAACTACTTTGTCAGATTCACTTTCGAGTATTTTATATGTTAACATGACATTGGATGTTGGTGCTACTTCGAAGTAAATAGTGTCGCCCACTTTAATGCTTGCATACACTGGATATTCAATTTTATGTTCTTCACCATTTACCGTCATGTAAAAATAACGTTTTGTATTAGTTCTGCTAGAGCGACCGCCTCTAGTGCCTACACTTGCTTTGTTTGAAGTTGTTTTTTTAATGTTTAATCGTTTGTCTTCAATAATACCTTCATAACAATTTTTGACGCCAACTTTTAAATCCTTTATAAAAATTGAGATCATATAGCCAATAACACCTACAAAGAACAATGCAAAAATGCCAAAAATAACCATGGGAATATAACCAAAGTCATCATCGTTTTTGGAAAAATCGCGCAGTACAAAGAAATAGATGCATCCAAAAATGGCAATCACAAATAGTATAAAACTTGCGGTAAGCCATATTTTATTTCTAATTTTCTTTCGATCGCTATGTGTGAGTTGTTTTTGCATAAAATGTATCGTATAACTAAGTTAAGAGTATACTTCAAAAATTCAAAATTTGACATGATTGTACAATACGAAGAGTTGCGTATTTTTTTGTTAGCATGAATGTTTTCTGATGATGTAAAAAGTAGTTTCTACATATTAGACAGAAACAAAACATAACATGCAAAAGATTGAATCATCGCTTCAACGTAAAATGTCCAGTATATATATTTCCGGTCATTGGACGTTCTACGCGAAACCAATAATCGCCAGACGGCATCGGGCGTCCGTTGTAGTTTCCATTCCAACCTAGCGATTCAGGATTGAGTGTGGTAAGTCGTTTTCCATACCGATCAAAAATAAAAATTTGCAAAGAAGGATCACTGCTGGAAGCTACAATTTGCCAATTATCGTTAACACCATCATTATTTGGTGTAAAAAATCGCGGATAGTTTAGTAAATAGGCAGGTTCTGTGACAATTCCACAACCATTTTTATCGCGCACATACACGGTATATTCACCAGAAAGTAAGTTTTCAAAGAGATTGGAATCGGTATAATTGACGCCATCTAACGAATATTCGTAATCGCCTAAACCTTCCGCAGTAACTAAAATAGTATTTAAGAAGTTTGTCCAATCGGTCACAGTCACGTCAATACTCAACGTAGGGCCAGATTCTATGACCGTAAATGTTTTTACATTGCTACAATTTAGTGCTTCGCCCAAGGCAGTATACGTATTACCAATTTCAACAGTATACGTTCCTGGAGTATCTACCACGATACTTTCGGTAGTTTCACCTGTAGACCAGGTATAATAATCGCCGACAGTGCCAGCATTCAGCGTTACAGTTCCGTCGGTACATAAATACAGCGTTTCATTTTCGTTGATGATTGGTGTAGCAAGTGCCGTAATTTCAAACTCTACAATATCAAAACAGGTTGTATTGGTCGTGTCTTCTATACGCGCATATATTTGTTGCGGATTACTTGTGTTTGTATATGAATTACTGATAGTATTTTCATCCATCATGGCATCTTCTGCGCTGAGGTGATAGGTAATTTCAAAAGTACCTGTGAGTCCATCTAAAATTTGATCGTTTTGAGAAGCTAAGTTAAAAGTTGCTGCGTTCGGATTGTCCAAAAAGCTACATTCAAATAGGTCATCTACTTGATTTGCAATAATCGCTGGCGTAATGGCAATTTCAAAATCAGTCGTATCAAAACACAACGGATTCCCAACGGCTTCAATGCGTATGAAGAGTTGCTGCGGATTGGCTATTGTTAGAAATTCTGTTGGAAGCGCACTTGCATCATTTGTAGCATCGTCTTGGGTGAGGTGATAGGTGATTTCAAAATTATTTGCATCTTGATCTTGCAATACTTCAGCATCAAACTGTGTCGAATTGATGACTTCCACACCATCATTACTCTGATCATCACAAAGCTCAATATTAGCAACGGTATTTGCTTCAGGCAACGGATTTACAATCAATCTAAAACTGGTAATGTCGAAACAACTACTTTGTCCTGCATTAAAAACACGTGCAAAAACTTCTTGATTATTTAAGGAATTGTCATACGCTAATGGCAAACGATTTTCATCATTTTCAGCCTCTTCTAACGAAGCATAAAAAGCAACATCAAAAGTAGTATTTGATTGAGAACCCAAAGCTTCCGTAATTTTTGTGCTTAAATCAAACGTTTCTATTTGGTTGTTAGACAAATCATCACATAGCAAATAATCCGTCACCGAACTCGCCGTTGGGATTTCATAAATGGTAATGTCTTTGCTGGTTTCTCTCATTTCCGCACCAAAATCAATAGTTACCGTAATGGTGTACGTTCCAGTAGTTGCATACGTATGTGTAGGAGTTAAACTGTTGGAAGTAGTTCCGTCGCCAAAATCCCAAGCAGCTGAAACTGGCGGTTCTGTAGTGTTTAATGAAAAATTAGTTACATCGCCCAAGCAGAAATTTTCCAATTGAATCGTAGCACCAAAAAACGATTGTATAAACGTAGGAAGTCCCAATCTACAGTTATTTCCTCCAAGACTGATAGCGTCTTCTACATAATTGGCTCCTGTACCGATGACATTTGGATTTTCGATAACATCTAAAAATGGACTTCCTGAATTTGCTAAATAGAGTCTATCATCATTGGCTATTTGAATGGCACCAATAAAACTATTGCCTTCATAGATAATGACATCAGAATTAGTAATACCGGTTGCATCTCCAGCGTTTAAATCAAACTGATGTACTCGTCCGTTTGCGGGACTTATGGGATCACCAAAATTTAAGTCCGAAACATATAATAATTCTGCATTTGGGGAAAATTCCACACCATACGCGCCAGATCCTGATCCAGATTGGAAGAATACATTTTCTATTTTCACAACATTGGAAATGATACCTGTTGCATCATCAAAATCAAAAAGTTCTACAAAACTGTTATTTCCCCATTGCGCAAGCGCAAGTTTTTGTCCGTTAGAAGAAGTTTTAAAATACCCAATAGATTCTGCAGAACCTCCACTATGGACAGAACCAATATTTTGAGTCATGGCGGTTTCATTCACACCAGCTGACGTTACTTCGTAGACTAAAAACGTATCATTTTGCCAAGAATGACTCAATACCCAAAAGTCAGTTCCGTTTGACTTTTGAACGGCGGTAATTTTTTCTGTAGTTGGTGTAGAGAGTAGTACATTTTTTACGATGGTAACATCGCCGTCACCATTATTGAGTGTTAAATCGAATTCAGAATAGCGCAGTCCATTACTACCAGCACCTGAATCAACCGTAAAAATATAATAGATATTTGGATCGCCTGGCTTTGGTACAATAACGGCAGATTGTGTACTCGAATTATCGCCCGTTAAACCTGTTCCGTTGGGCGTTATTTGATGATTTTTGTCGTACACGAAACTTCCATCGGTATAAAAAAGAAGTTGTCCACTTCCATTGGAAATTGTTGCTACACCTTCACTCGTACTCATGGCTCCATCTAGCAAAGCTGTTGGTGGTGATGTGCTAAAATCCAATCCTGCTGTATCTCCAAAATACCAGTTATTTCCTTCGTTTTGCCCATAAACTGCATGTAGACATAAAAACGAAATACAAAAAATTAGTTTGTAATATTTTTTCATTTATATACTAAATATGATCCTTATTTCAATTAAATAGGGCTTATTCTGTTGTTTTTTAGGGCGAAAGAAAAAAGAAATTATGGTTAGGGAAAGCCATCGTTTAGGTGTGATGTGTATTTCTTTTTCTATTCTAGCAATTCGAAATTACTTTTTGGGGATATTTTTATTTAAAGATACAAAATACTGCTATACTGAAAGTATTTTTTGGGGAAGTTATTACAGAATTCACGGAATTAACGTTTTTTTCATCTTAATACAATCAATTTCGATTTGAATCACTCCAATACCGAATAATATTGCGTTATGAAACGGACATAGACGTACGCTGTG
>CAZHSA010000274.1:0-5402 GCA_964535135.1 uncultured Kordia sp. | reverse complement strand
TGATCAATCTTGGTAAATTTTCATTGAACCATTTGAATTTATTCAGAATCATGATATGTGTACCTCCTTTTATAGGAATACAATCTGAAATATGTTGTATGGGAAACACCAAATCTTTATCTCCATGAATGTGAATGGTATTGGGTAACGGTTTTTCTTGATTCCAATTGACAATTTGTGCAATTGACCAGTCTAAATAGTATTTATCACGAACTGACAAAAACTCTTCATATAAATCCAAACGTTTAGTGGCTAAATTACCAAACGCAAACTTTCGCAAGATTTCTATATTGTTTACTAAGCTCGTTGGCAATAGTTTATAGGCTTTTGTGGCGCGTGCAAATTTCATTCTACGTGGCAATTCGTGTTTGCTTTTTACACTAGAAATCACAAAAATCTTTTTGACATTTAGAAAACGTGCCATTTCCTGTACCAAAATTCCGCCAAAAGAAACACCGATCAAAATCACCTGATCATGCGTAACTTTTTCTGCCATTCGTGCTGCATATTGTGCTAAAGTCTCGTTTTTTTCGGGTAAAAACCAAGCTAGATAATGAACGTCAAATTGGTCTTCGGGAAGATTAATATACTTGAAAATTGTAGGGTTAGCAGCCATTCCTGGCATAAAATAAACGTGTATTTTACTTACTTTCATACAGATAGTGACGTTAAAAACTCGGAAATCTACTCTAAATTTCTTATCTTTGCAACGTTAAATCAACATTTCTTCTAAATACACCACTTTTTTAAGGATTAATTTAAAATAAAACTGCTATGGACAATGCAATGGTTATCAATGATAACGAGTTTTTACGTCAATTTGAACACAAGACAGATCATGGAATGGCTAAGATCGAGTATTCATTACAAGAGCGTAAAATATTTTTAACAAAATTAATCGTTCCTGAAGAGCTGGATGATGTAGATTTTAAAAATACATTTATTAAAACGGTTCTAGATAGTATTCAAGAGCGAAACTTGAGAGTCGTACCAACTAGTCCAAGAATTGCTAGTTTTTTACGAAAACACAAAGAGTATAAAGATTTATTGCCAGTCGGCGTTCGAATCTAAAAAATTAAAGGGAACTTTTTAGTTCCCTTTTTTTATATAGTATATAGTAGTATTACTTGTTCTTCAATTGCTCTAGCACAGCTTTTGCCTGTGTTTCTACTTTTTCTAACAAAGTTTGCAATTCCTTTGGCGCGTTATACTTGTAGCGAATTTCAATTTTTCTCCCTTTATAGATTACATACGTATTTTGAATATCCATAATTTTTGGATCATCGTATTTGTCTTGAAAACTCATAAAGTTAGATTGTTCAAACTCGGTAAAAAGTGACTTCGTCTTACTAGCCAATAATTTTACAGCGTGTTTTCCTTGCACTTTCGCATTGAATTTCCCTAAATATATGACTGTACCATCTTCGTAAAATTGCATAGTAAACTCTTCGCAACTTCCTTTACATGGCGATTTGTACAACTCGATAAAATCTCCTTTAGGAATTGTTATGACTTCAGTTGCTACTTTATTAGGATTTTCAAACATGCCAACATTGGTCGTTTCTTCCGTAGGTATTTTTTCTTTTCCTGAATAGGTTGGTTCCTTTTTGTTTTCCATAACTGTCGTTTCTACCGAAGTGTCTATTTTTTTGAATTTGATTTCTACTTCGTCAGCTGCTAAAGTTACGTTGTTTTTGTTGTAATCTATGTTTGAAACTTTATACAAGGCTTTTACAACGGCTTTAGAGAAATCAGAATCGCAACACATTTCTGTACATGCGAGTTCTCCCATACTAATTTTTGTCTTTCCTGTGATGGAATACGTTCCAAAACATGAATTTGCATCTAGTTTGAGTGTAAATTCCGTATCATTTTTTACGGTTAAAATCACATCATTCGTCACTTTGACCGTTTCGCCATTAGTTTTTAGTTCCGTAACTTTCCATGAACTTCCAATGAATTCTTTGGTAGAAGCATCGCAACTAATTAAAGTCAAAACCAATATAGAGAGTAGTACTGTTTTCATCTTATCTGGGCATTTTATGAGTTAAATATAAGTATCTATTTGTAATTATAAATAGTTATATTATCATAATTACATGAATCGTACCAAAAGCCTATAAAAACGGTGAAGTGTATTTTATTAAAATTTAAAAAAGCTGCTTCTGAAATAGATTTTCATATTATTTCTCATCTTTTTTCTTTTTGATTTTTCTCCTTCTACAGATGCGTTCGATTTTGAATAAAACTCATTACTTTTAAATTCAACATATCCATAAATGACTTGTTTTTTTTCTGGATCAGGAATTTCCGATAGCACTAATTTAGTATCCGTACAAGGTACTTCTAACTTGAAAATGAATTCGTCATCTTCTTTATATGCAAGGGAAGCAGAATTATCAGCTGCTAATAAATGAAATAAAGTTGCTTTATCACCTTCAATCGCAATGTAGAATCCTGTTCCTCCAAAAAGTCCAAAAGCACCAGTAATTTTAAGAGTTTCTTCATTCCAAAAATAAAACGACTTAAAAGGTATTTTTTTTGAAAAATCAGTACTAGAAATTCGCAACTCATCATTTTCAAAACTTTCTACATGCAAACTATTATTATAAATTTCCATGTCTTTTGCAAGTGAAGCATATTCAGGCTTGTCAACAATATACTTTTCAACTTCATTTTTGATATTTGGATCAACAATAAACTTGTTACTACCGCTTTTTTGTTCACTTGAACAAGACATTAATAGTAAAGAGAATACTAATATTACTGTATATTTCATGTATTGTTTGTTTTGTTTCTACACTTCTTCACCTCTTTTTTTAACGCACTTTTTTTTGCCCATTGATTCAATTCAGAATTTGGGTCATTCGCTTGCGCATCAAGTTCAACTTTCGTTAAACCTTTAAAATTTTTCTTTGTGATATGAATACTTCTCGACATTTAACTAAACGCAACTGTTTCGTCTGCAAAATCGAAACGAACCATTCCATCGTCGTCAATTTTAGTCAACGTAACTTGATGAAGTGTGTTGATCAATGCTGGATTCCAAGGTGCTTTTACTTTTACATAGTTTTCTGTGAAACCGTGAATGTATCCTTCTTTGTTTTCGCCTTCAAACAACACCGTTTTTGTCTTTCCGATTTGACTTTCATAGAACGCTCTACGTTTTTTGACAGACAAACCACGTAACATTTTACTCCGTTTTTTACGCACATTTTGCGGAACAACACCTTCCATTTCGGCAGCGACCGTATTTTCACGTTCAGAATATGTAAACACATGCAAATAAGAAATATCTAGTTCTGTTAGGAAATTGTAGGTTTCTAAAAAGATTTCGTCAGTTTCACCAGGAAACCCAACAATCACATCGACACCAATACAGGCGTCAGGCATGGTTTCTTTGATTTGCGTTACACGATCTACATACAACTCACGCATGTAACGACGACGCATCAAACGTAACAATACATTGCTTCCACTTTGTAATGGAATGTGAAAATGCGGTACAAACGTATTACTTTTTGATACGAAATCAATCGTTTCATTCTTTAATAAGTTGGGTTCTATGGAAGAAATTCGTAAACGCTCTATTCCATCAACCTTATCTAATTCTTGAACCAATTCTAAAAAGGTGTGTTCGTGTTTTTTATTGCCAAATTCACCTTTTCCATAATCGCCAATATTCACACCTGTCAACACAATTTCCTTGATATCTTGCTCCGAGATTTCTTTGGCATTTTTCAACACATTTTCTAAAGTATCACTTCTAGAAATTCCTCTCGCAAGCGGAATGGTACAATAGGTGCATTTATAATCGCAACCATCTTGCACTTTCAAAAAAGCACGCGTGCGATCGCCAACGGCATAACTTCCAACATAAAAATCGGCATCTTCTATTTCGCAGGAATGCACGTGTCCAAAATCGTTTTTTGTAAGATCGTTGATATAATCTGTAATTTTGAACTTTTCGGTCGCGCCCAATACCAAATCCACACCATCAACTGCAGCCAATTCTTCTGGTTTTAACTGTGCATAACAACCAACTGCTGCCACAAATGCATCCGGATTTACCTTTTGTGCTTGTTTTACAATCGTTTTAAAGCGTTTGTCTGCATTTTCCGTTACACTACATGTATTGATGACATACATATCCGCATGTTCAGAAAAATCTACTTTTTCAAATCCTTCCTCTTGAAAGTTTCGTGCAATTGTAGACGTTTCTGAAAAATTCAACTTGCAACCTAGCGTGTAAAAAGCGACTTTTTTTCTATCGTTCATTCCCGTATTTTTCTACCAAAACGGTAGCGATTTGTGTTAGTATACCATTTATCAAGTGCAATTACAGAAGAAAGTCCCCTTTTTCCCTTTCTATTTCAAAAAAAAGAAACCGTAGCTACAGCTATACGTCAGTTTTTTTATCCTATAAAGGAAAAAATCATCACTTTCTTTTCCAGTAATTTCAATTGACAACTGGTATTTATTATGTACTTTTAAACCTTTATTAGGATCCAAAAAAGATATATTTCTAACAGGTAAAAGCCTGCAAATTTACAATTAATTCAGAATATGATAAAATTAACAATGCAACATTTTAAATTGATAATCACCTATATATCAATTCTTTGTTTATTGTTGATTTCTTTTTCGTGCCAACAAGACACTTCTGAAAGTAGAGATCATTTAGTTTTCCGTTATAATGAACATGCCAATATTACGTCATTAGATCCTGCATTTGCAAAAGATCAACGCAATATTTGGGCAGTACACCAACTGTTTAATGGTTTGGTGGAAATGGACACCGATTTAAACGTTATTCCTGCTATTGCAAGCTCTTGGGAGATTTCTGAAGATGCGTTAACCTATATTTTCACATTGCGTGACGATGTACAGTTTCACAAGCACAAATTGTTCGGAAAAGATAGTACTCGTACTGTAACAGCTTATGATTTTGAATATAGTTTTGGGCGAATTTTGGATGATAAATTAGCTTCAAGCGGACGTTGGATTTTTAAGAGTGTAGAAAGTTTTAAAGCGATGGATACTGCTACGTTTCAAATTCAACTAAAACAACCGTTTCCTGCATTTTTGAGCTTATTGACGATGAAATATTGTTCGGTAGTTCCAAAAGAAATTGTGGAACATTATGGCAATGATTTTAGGTCGAATCCGATCGGAACTGGCCCTTTTCAGTTTAAAATTTGGGAAGAAAACACCAAATTGGTTTTACGACGAAATCCAACTTATTTTGAGAAAGATGCCGCAGGAGCAAATCTGCCATACTTGGAAGCGGTTGCCATTACTTTTTTACCTGATAAACAGAGTGAGTTTTTACAGTTTGCACAAGGAAATATTGACTTTTTAAATTCGCTTGATCCATCGTATCAAGATGAAATTTTGAATGC
>CAZHSA010000273.1:0-5423 GCA_964535135.1 uncultured Kordia sp. | reverse complement strand
AACAGTCATTGTAGTGCATCACGATTTACAAACCGTTCCCGAATATTTTGACTGGGTTACGTTTTTGAATGTGAAAAAAATTGCTACAGGTCCGGTAAAAGATATTTTCAACGATGATAATTTAACCAAAACCTACGGAATCAACTATAAAGTAAGTGTTCAAGAATAAATTATGTGTATGAAAACCATCACGCATAGCGAATTTGTAATGGACAACGACATCGGTTTTTATATGCCAACCGAAAAACAAGTCATACTCACGTTTGACGGGAAAAAATTCAACAAAACCATTAAAAATAAACAACCATAGACTTTCAAGAATACATAGAGCTCATTTTTTCTAACTATACCGCGCGCATTGTGATGATGGGAACGGCGATATTAGGTGCTATTTGTGGTATGTTGGGAAGTTTTGCTGTATTGCGAAAACAAAGTTTATTGGGTGATGCCATTTCGCATGCGGCGTTGCCTGGAATTGCTATTGCGTTTTTAATAACAGGCGTAAAAGACAGCAATTTATTCTTGTTAGGCGCATTAATCAGTGGATTGATTGGAACGTTTTGGATACGAAGCATCACGAAAAAAACACACTTAAAATCGGATACAGCATTAGGCTTAACACTTTCTCTATTTTTCGGATTCGGAATGCTGCTCTTAACCTTTATTCAAAAACAGCCGAATGCCAGTCAAGCTGGATTGGACACGTATTTATTTGGGCAAGCGGCGACTTTATTAGCCAAAGATGTCTGGCTCATTGCGATAGTTGCCGGAATTGCTTTGTTGATTCTGCTCGTTTTTTGGAAAGAATTTAAAATCTTACTGTTTGACGAAGAATATACAAAAACACTCGGTTTCAACACACGTTTTATAGACATTCTCATCACTACATTTATTGTGATTACCATCGTATTAGGTTTGCAAACCGTAGGCGTTATTTTGATGAGCGCCATGTTACTCGCACCCGCAGCAGCAGCTAGACAATGGACAAATAGTTTAGAAACTATGGTGATATTAGCGGCAATATTTGGAGCGTTTTCAGGTGTGTTCGGAACAGGAATCAGTACGGTGGTTGGAAACCTTTCCACAGGTCCAGTTATTGTATTAGTCGCTGCGGGAATTGTGTTGCTTTCGTTTATATTTTCACCTAAAAGAGGATTGTTATTTAGAGAAATTCGCTTCCGAAAAAATAGAAACAACATCAAAATGCAAAAAACCTTGGCATTTATGTATGAAATTGCAAAAACGCATGAAAATATCTCGCATCCGCATGCTATTAAGATTTTAAATGGTTTTCAAGGATTTTCAAAACGTTCTTTACAAGAACTGGTGGATTTGAATTATGTGCAAATTGATGGACAACAATGGTCAATAACACAAAAAGGCTTTAATACCGCAGCCAATTTATACAATCAACAAATAGAAGATACGCATGAATAGCGCACAAATCTCCATACAAATTATTGTGACGCTTGTCGCGATTGCCTGTGCCATTCCTGGAACGTTTTTGGTGTTGCGAAAAATGTCGTTAATCAGTGACGCAATCAGTCATTCAATCTTATTGGGAATTGTCATTGGGTTTTTTATTGTGGAAGATACGTCTTCGCCATTGCTCATTTTCTTAGCAGCCTTGGCGGGAGTTGTCACGGTAATTTTGGTCGAATTCATTCAAAAAACAGGCTTAGTCAAAGAAGATACGGCTATCGGACTCGTATTTCCTGCGTTGTTTAGTATTGGGGTAATTTTGATTTCAAAAAATGCCAATGACGTACATTTAGATATTGATTCTGTGATGGCAGGCGATTTGAGTTTAGCGCCTTTTGATCCGTTATTGATCAATTGTCAAGAAGGCATTGCAGATTCCTGTATTAACTTAGGACCGAAAGCCATTTGGGTTATTGGGATCATTTTGATTATTACCTTGATTCTGTTGTTTGCTTTTTTCAAAGAATTAAAAATCAGCACGTTTGATGCAGGTTTGGCAGCTACACTAGGATTTTCTCCAATTATTATGCACTACGGATTAATGACGGTTTCATCCGTAACTATTGTGGGTGCGTTTGATGCCGTTGGTCCTATATTGGTGGTTGCACTGATGATTGCGCCTGCGGCAACCGCATATCTTTTCACTAAAGATTTAAAGAAAATGCTCTTGCTTTCCTGTTTTTTTGGTGTCATAGCTTCCATTGCAGGATTTTGGTTGGCAACCTTGTTAGATGCCTCTATTTCGGGCTCAATGACGACAGTTTTGGCGATTCTTTTTTTACTAGTCTACGAACCTATCATTACTTCGATTGTAGTAAGTATCGCGACTGGAGTTGCCATTATTTTTTATCAATGGTATTCGTTTTTAATAACACAAGGTGTTGAAGTTGACAAGATGCTTTTAGGAGAGAAAATAAAAACGGTGTTTTCAGAATTCATTTTCTTAGATTATTTCTACATTTTGGTAATCGCTTCTATACTTTCGGCATTATTAATTTACATCTTGCCCAAAAGAGGCTTGATTTACGGGTATTATAAAGTGCGACAACAGAAGACGGAAATTATGTTGTTGGTATTTTTATTACACATCCGAAATCACACAGAAGAAAGCGAACGTCATGTAAAACACTTAAACGAACACATCAATTGGCAACGCTTACGTTCACAATCAATTGTAGCATTGGCGGAGAAGAATAATATGATAACCGTTACGGATCAAATTATTTCTTTAACCGAAAAAGGAGACGATTTTACCGAAAAAGCTATTGATTATATCATCACCAATAAAGACACAGAAATAGAAGAAATGAAAGATGATTTCTTTTTATTTCGCGGATAAGTTTGTAAGTTGCTTTCATGAAATTTTTAAAACCGCTTTCCCTTTTCATCATACTTTTATCTAGTTTTCTGCCAGAGAATGGACAAGAAAAGCCATTTCCAATACTAATACAAAAAGATCAAGTAGAATGCGGACCTACGTGTTTGCAAATGGTGTGTACGTATTATGGAGTTTCTTACGAAAGAGAAACATTGAATAAACTGTGCAATTTAAGATCTGAAGGAACTTCCATGGGCGATATTTCCGAAGCAGCTACAACAGTTGGTTTGTATAATTTGGCCGTAAAAATTGATTACGAAACATTACTGAACGATGCGCCGCTTCCAGCCATGTTACATTGGAAAAATAACCATTTTGTACTCGCTTATAAAATTACGAAAGATAGTGTTTGGATTGCGGATCCGGCAGTTGGTTTGGTTACCTATCAAAAGGATTTATTTTTACCTTATTGGGTAGCTAGCAATCCTGATAAAGTGAAAAAAGTAGAAGGTTATGCGCTATTGTTTGAGACTACAACGTCTTTTTATAATGAGAAAAATAAACAAGCTGTTATTAAACTAGCCAACACAAAAAAATCAGATAACTAATATAGTTTTCAGACATAGATTCTTTCAAAAACATAAAAAACACCCTTAAAATCAACTAACAAACATTAGTTCCTTGTTAATCAGCAACTTATGTGTACTGCACAATAACCGTTTATCGAATAATTTAGTGCATTTGTCGATAAACTATGTTCGTTAACCTAATTATTGAGCATTTCATGGATAAAGAATGTACTTTAGTACTGAGTAATTTTAGAAATCATTTAGTTGTTTAACTTAAGACATTAATTAACAACTTTTTGTTAAGGAAAGAGAGCGAGGCTTAACGTTCTCTTTTTTTTGTGCCTATTTTTTAGTTTAATGAGTATTACACTTGGGTGGTTTTTTTTTGTGGAACAGGTATTATATTACGAACAACCACAATCGTCTTTTCCGCAAGCTTTTGCAGTTTTCTTTTTCCAGAAAAATTTCTTTGCGATAAAACCTATCGCAGCTAAGAATACAACGCCAACTATTATCTTTTGAATCATGCTATTATTTTAAAAACTGATACGCAATCAATCCTGCTATATACGCAATCACTGTCATGGCGCCCAATTGAATCATAGGCCATTTCCAGCCATTGGTTTCTCGTTTTACAATTGCCAACGTACTCATACATTGCATGGCAAACGCATAGAATAGTAAGAGTGAAATTCCTGTGGCAAAGGTAAATACCTTTTTTCCTGTATCCGCATGCACTTCAGCTCCCATTTTTGCTTTAATGGTATTTCCTTCTTCATCATCACCTTCGCTTCCTACACTATAAATGGTTGCTAAAGTTCCTATAAATACTTCACGCGCTGCAAACGAACTTACCAACGCAATTCCTATTTTCCAGTCGTATCCTAAAGGTTGAATTACGGGTTCGATGGCTTTTCCAATTGTACCTAATACTGAATTTTCCAAGCGCATTCCTGCAACTTCATCTTCAATTACTTCATCTATTAATTCGGGTATTTTTTCAGTAATAGCCGTATTCATAGCTTCGTCATCAAAAGCTTTTCCTGCTTCTTTGTATTCCTCTTGCAAGCTTGCGCCAAAGCGCATCATTTTATTACGCAATGCAATTTCTTGAATCTTAGTAAAACCATTTTTTTCATAAGATTCCGCTACAATGGTTTCTGCATTGTGAAATTTATCATTGATGCCAACAGATCCTAAAACCCACAAAATAATTGAAATTGCTAAGATGATTTTCCCTGCTTCAAACACAAATGCTTTGGTTTTTTCTACGACAGTATACACTACATTTTTAACTAATGGTACTTTGTATTTTGGCAATTCTACCACAAAATAGGACTTGCTTTCAATTTTTAAGGTTTTGTGTAAAATGTATGCTGAAAGTAATGCAATGGCAAATCCGATAAGGTATAACAACATTAAGGTAATTCCTTGCCAGTTAAAAAACCAAAATACACGCTCACTCGGAATGATCAACGAAATTAAAATGGCATACACGGGCAAACGCGCCGAGCACGTAATAAAAGGCGTCACTAAAATGGTAATCAAACGTTCTTTCCAGCTTTCAATGTTTCTTGTTGCCATAATTGCAGGAATTGCGCAGGCTGCTCCCGAAATTAAAGGAACAACACTTTTTCCGCTCAACCCAAACCGTCGCATAATTTTATCCATCAAAAAGACGACACGACTCATATAGCCGCTTTCTTCCAAGATGGCAATAAAGAGAAATAGAAAGGCAATTTGTGGAATAAATATGACAATTCCGCCCAAACCAGTTATAATTCCATCGGCGAGTAAATCGGTAAGCATTCCGGCAGGCAATACTTTTTTTGTCCATTCGGCAAGCGAACCAAACGCGCTGTCAATAAAGTCCATTGGAACAGAACTCCATTCAAAAATTACTTGAAAGATTAGTAATAATAACAATGCAAAAATGGCGTAGCCAAATAATTTATGTGTAAAAATCCGATCGAGTTTTGCTTGTGTGTCTGTTGCTTTGGAACGATCGACTTCGTACGATTTTTTAAGCGCATCATTGATAAATTGATAGCGAA
>CAZHSA010000272.1:1572-5427 GCA_964535135.1 uncultured Kordia sp. | reverse complement strand
CGTCATTGTATGTAACAAAATCAAATTCTACCTACTATTATGTATATGATCAAGGCTATTTGCCGTTGGAAAATGATTATTATTTATTGGTGAAAAAGAATGCTTAATGCAGTTTACAAAATAACAATTAGTTAAAAATTAGAAACATGGAACAATTCATCATTATAGGAGTTATCATCGTTAGTGGACTTTTGCTGATTGTCTTTAGCACTTTCTTCAGTAAAAAAAATAGAATTCTTCGAGAATTAAAGAAAGTACGTAGAAAAGCAATTCACAATGTTCGCTCCAACGAATATGTCAAAATTGTTGGAAAAACAAAATACGCAGGAACACCGTTAGTAGCACCATTGAGCAAACGTAAATGTGTCTATTATGATATCAAAGTAAAAGAAAAACGCGGAAAACACTGGAAAAATATCATAGACGATGTTCAATTTCAAGATTTTTTCATTCAAGCAGGAACTGAAAGTGCCGTGATTCACCTAAGCGATAAACGTGCTAATGAAAAAAGAATTCACTTAGTAGCCGATCATACATTCAGTTCTGGATTTCTAAACAATGCCGATGAAAAAACCGAACAGTTTTTAAAACAATACGGCAAAAATAGCACAGGCACATTAGGATTCAATCGTACCATACGCTATACCGAACGCATTATTGAATTAGACGAAGAAATTGCCGTGATGGGTATTGGCAAATGGACAACTATCGACACACCAATTGATGGCTATTCAGATGCAAGAGTGTTAGCATTGACAGGAACGAAAGAACAAAAATTGCTCATCACGGATGAAGTGAAAGCACTAGAACGCGTAAAACGAAAGTTATAACCTACCTACTTCCAGTTTTGTCCTCTTAAATTCATAGCGGCTTTTAAAATATCTTTTTGACTAATTTGACCAACTAGTTTGCCATTTTCTACAATCGGAAAACGTCTTCTTTTAGATTGAATGAACTTATTAGCGGCATCAAAAATATTGGTATCTCCATCAATAGTTTCGACATTTCTTGCCATGTGCGCTTCAATTTTGTTATGTTCAAAAGGCATGTTATAATAACGACTGTCCGAAATTTGCTTGATGCAATCACCTTCCGAAATAATGCCAATCAATTCGTTTTGATCATTCACTACAGGTCCGCCCGATATTTTATGTTGAATGAGTTTTTGGATCACTTCTTCAACGGTTTGTTCCGGTTTAAATGTGATTAATTTTCGCGTCATATAATCGCTTACCTTGAATGCTTCTGATTTGTCTGTCTGTTGGCTTTGCGACTTACGCGCGCCTTGAAAACTTTTTATTGCCATGACTTAGGTGTTTTAGATTCTCTTAAAGTTACTCATTTTAAATTAGTTAACCTAAAACATCTATTTATACTATTTTCTGTACTCTTTTTTAGTATTTTTAAGCAACCATTCAATCAACCAACATGACTACACCTAATGCACGCTATACATTTCTATCGTTTTTATTGATTGTTCTTGCGGTTCACTACAGTTTTCATAGTGATATGCCTCAAGAGCTGACGGAAGAAAAAATTCCAATAGAAGAGTTTTCAACCGTACGCGCCTTTACACATGTAAATAAAATGGCGCAAAAACCGCATTATGTAGGTTCAAAAGCACATGCTGAAGTTCGTAGTTATATTATTTCTGAGTTAAAACAACTAGGACTCGATCCTATTGTACAAGAAGGATTTACGTTGGATGATGGAGGAAATATTTCGAAGCCAAAAAACATTTTAGCGCGTATTAAAGGAAAGAATTCCACCAAAGCCTTATTAGTATTGTCACATTACGATAGTGATCCTCATTCTGCTATTGGAGCAAGTGATGCTGCAAGTGGTGTTGCGACGATTTTGGAAGGAACACGTGCTTTTTTAGCCAAAGGCGAACAACCTGAAAATGATGTTATTCTATTACTTTCCGATGGAGAAGAATTAGGCTTGAATGGTGCCAAATTGTTTGTCAACAACCATCCATGGACAAAAGATATTGGTTTGGTGCTCAATTTTGAAGCACGTGGAAGTGGCGGACCAAGTATTATGTTGTTGGAAACGAATGCTGGAAATGCCAAACTTATCAAAGCGTTTCAAGATGCTGGCACAAAATATCCTGTGGGAAATTCGCTTGCGTATAGCATTTACAAAATGTTACCCAATGATACCGATTTGACTGTTTTTAGGGAAGACGGAAACATTCAAGGGTTTAATTTTGCCTTTATTGACGATCATTACGATTATCACACCGCAAATGATACGCCTGAAAATTTAGACTTCAATACGTTGACGCATCAAGGAACCTATCTAATGCCGTTGCTTGACTATTTTTCCAAACAAGATTTAACACAAGTCACCTCTGAGGAAGATTTAATTTATTTCAACACACCATTGGGTTTTCATACGTATCCATTTAGTTGGATCATTCCAATTTTGATCCTTATTATAGTGCTATTTATTGGTGTTTTATGGTATGGATTTAAAGAAAAAATGCTTTCACTGCAAGGCATTTTACAAGGTTTTTTACCGTTTATAGTTGCATTGTCTGCTAGTTGCGGATTAACGTTGTTGATTTGGTTAGTTATTTCTTTCTTGTATCCGCAGTACGCGGAAATTCAACACGGATTTCCGTATAATGGTCATACATATATTGCACTTTTTGCGCTATTTGCATTGGGAATTTCGTTTTATTCCTATCATAAATTCGGAAAAAAGACAACACCAGCCAATTTATCCATTGCGCCATTATTTTTGTGGATTGTTATTTGTGTATTGATCGGACTCTTTTTAAAAGGCGCTAGCTTTTTTGCAGTTCCTGTACTTCTTATGTTGATTTCTGTATGCATTCTTATCAAGCAGAAAAGTACGCCAACAACTATAGTGTATACGGTTTTGGCTTTGCCCGCTATCTTTATTTTAACTCCTTTTATAAAACTATTCCCTATAGGTTTGGGCTTAAAAATTATTGTAGTAGTTCCGTTATTAGTAGTGTTAATTATAGGTTTGTTAATGCCTGTTTTCGCATTGTATAAACGTAAAAAATGGACTTCGTATATATTTTTCTTGTTAACGATTATTACCTTTTTTGTAGCACATTCGCAAGCTGGTTTTTCGGAAGAACGCCAAAAACCTAATAGTTTGGTGTATATTTTAGATACCGATAAAAACAAAGCAAGCTGGAATACGTATGATGGTATTTTGGATGATTGGACGCGAAATTATATTAAAGATGAAAAAATGGCGAAAGGTGCGAATGTGATGGATAGCAAATACAAATCAGGATTTACCTTTACGGAAGAAGCACCTGTAAAGCAAATTTCGATGCCTTTAATAGAAACCACAAAAGACACCACACATAATAATTTACGTCATATTCGTGTGAAAATTACGCCGCAGCGAAACGTAAATCGTATGGAAGTTTTTAGTAGTAAAACTAAGTTTGTTACTGCAAAAGTGAATGGACTCGACATAAAGTATCCAAATAATAGATGGAATCGTTTAACGAGTTATTATGTGTCAGATAACGAACCATTAGAATTGTCATTTACGGTACAACCGAATGCAACTCCTGAACTAATTTTGTATGAAGCTTCTTTTGATTTGATGGAGAATTCACTGTTTTCTATTCCTGCACGCGCCAAAGATATGATGCCACGACCTTTTGTGTTGAATGATGCCGTTATTGTGAAAAAGACGATTAAATTTTAATGTTATACGTATACTTAAAAGTCATTTTTTTGTGTGATTCTAAACCGTTGATCACTACAGAATCAATCAATTGATTGTCGTTGTAATAATAGTGTAGCCTGTTTTTTCCAGGCATCAATTCGCCACAGCAAAACACAAGATCGTTTCCAT
>CAZHSA010000272.1:0-1472 GCA_964535135.1 uncultured Kordia sp. | reverse complement strand
AGCCTGTTTTTTCCAGGCATCAATTCGCCACAGCAAAACACAAGATCGTTTCCATAACTTAGTATGATACGCTTTTTCTGATTGATTTTGAATGCTGCATCACTTACACGTTTAAAGTTACGCACCTTCTTTTTCAAGGCAATCGTATCTGTTTTAGTTTCTTTTGTGCTTTGTTTTGTTTGTTGATTGTATCTGGAGATATTTGACTTTTGTACAGCTCCATTTTTTTGGTAGTGAAATGTTTCTTGATAATACGTCAACGCTGGTGTATGTTGTTTGATAGCAATTGTTTTAAGCAAACCGCTTTTTGTATAAGTATATTCACTATAATTATTGCTAATGTTATACAATGCAGCAATGAATCCTTGCTCATTGATTTTATATGAATTCTCTCCTACTATATGTAGATTATGAATATTTTCTTTCGTAAAAATTTCGCGTTTCCCAATTAGTAATTGTGTTGATAAGTATTCAGAAGCATCAAACGGTTCAAAACCGGTTTCATCAACCGTGATTGCTTCCTCCTTTTTTGGAATGCTGTCTTTTTGCTGAGACGTTTCAACGGATTGCTTTGGCGGTTGTTCACAATTCCAAAAAAACACGAAACACAAAGCAAAACCTATTTTTTTAATCATCTGTAAAAGCTTTCTTTTAAGTATACGTTTATAACTCCAAATTTTTCTGTTTGGTATTCATGTATATGCATAAAAAAAGCCCAAACGTTTTACATTTGGGCTTTCTTAGTTTTATAACGATTTGGAAATTACCAAATACGAACTCTATCTTCTGGAGCAATGTACATTTTGTCTCCTTCTTTGATATTAAATGCTTCGTAAAAAGCGTCAATATTTTGTAAAGGAACATACGCTCTGTATTGTCCTGGCGAGTGTGTATCTGTTTTGATACGTGTACGCAATGCTTCTTCTCTCATTTTGGTTCTCCAAACGGTTGCCCATGAAAGGAAGAAACGCTGTTCTGCTGTATATCCGTCTATTTTATCTGGACGACCATTTTCTTTAATGTGACGTTGTAATCCGTCATATGCACCTAATACACCACCTAAATCTCCGATGTTTTCTCCTAACGTAAATTTACCATTGATAAATACATCTGGCAATACTTCGATAGCGCTGTATTGAGCTGCTAAAGCATTTCCTCTTTCTGTAAATTGCTTTAAATCTTCTGGAGTCCACCAGTTTGTTAAGTTTCCATCAGCGTCAAAACGTGAACCTGAATCGTCAAATGCGTGTGAGATTTCGTGTCCGATTACGGCACCAATTCCACCATAATTTACAGCATCATCCGCTTGATAGTTGTAGAAAGGTGGTTGTAAAATTGCTGCAGGGAATACAATTTCGTTGTTTAATGGATTGAAATATGCATTTACCGTTTGTGGCGACATTCCCCACTCAGTTTTATCAACTGGCTCATAAATTTCGTCTAAATTTTTTCTGAAAGTCCATTCTCCTACA
>CAZHSA010000271.1:0-5444 GCA_964535135.1 uncultured Kordia sp. | reverse complement strand
ATAAATTCTGATTTCATCATCAACAATGGTATCGTACTATCTTTAAATATTGAAACAACACTATTAGGAAGTACTGTAAATGCTGTAAGCATCATTACGAGAGATGGAAACGGGCGCATTATACAAAGTGAAAGCATGCCGACTGGAAGTAGCGTAGTGAGCGACCGAACAACGATTACTTACACTGGAGATAATATTACGCAAATAGCGTATGAAGATATTTCCGAAGGAACAGATAGCTACACATATACATTTGCCTATACTGGCAATACCGTAACACGTACAGATGCTGCCAATGGTCAATCAGCTGTTTTTACGTTTGATACTAATAGCCGTTTAATCGCTAAAGAATCATTTACCGGAACTACGAGCACACAACTGGAAACACTTACGTATGCCAACGGAAACTGCACAAACTCTACACTAACGGGAGATACGAATGTAAGCAATACATTTGTGTATGACACATTTACCAATCCGTTAAAAGCTGTTTTCAATGACCAAATACTACTTACAATTCTTGACAGTGATCAAGACGATGAAATTGGAAGTTATCTTGCAACCTTCTACTCCACTAACAATTGGACAGCTCTTGACTCAAGCGATGGAATGATAGATTTCAACGTAATGTATAATACGAACAATGATATTATTAGTAGAAATGCAGTCATTGATTTGGGCGATGGTGTAGATGTCACGCAATCAGAAGCATTTCAATACTAAACAACGACATTCATGAAAAAAATACAATCATATTTTCTACTTGCACTAGTACTCGTTTGCTTTTCATGCGATAACGAACCGTATGACGGTGAAATTTTTGTAGCGCAACCTGTTACAGTAGATCCTACAGATCCAGATCCTGAGGACCCAGTTGATCCTGTGGATCCAATGCCAGGCGCTTCATTACAACTAAACGATTATGATTATATAAAAACGTTTTCGTCAGATACGGGTGATGACATTACCTTTATTACCGATTTCACGATTAATGCAAACAATCAATTTTTATCGCAACAAACAAGTATTACCCTTTTTGGCACTACCACAAATGCTGTGAGTAATATTATTCGAGATGAAAACAGTAGAGTTACACAAGTGCGAACAACTGTAGATGGTGTATTAATGAATAGAACAATAGTTACCTACAATCTAGATAAAGTTACAGAAATCACTTTTGAAGACTTACAAGGAGTGCCCGATAGTTTTACGTTCACATTTACACATCTAAACAATGAAATAACACGTACAAAAGAAGGTACGCCGTTCAGCACCAAATTTACCTTTGATGCAACTACAAGCAAATTAATTCAAAGAGAAACGATGGAAAACGGAACGGTTTTCAAAACAGAAAATCTTTCGTATGACGCCAACGGCAACTTGTCAACAGTAGTCATTACAGGACAAGACGCCAATACATACAATTATACGTATGACAGCAATACCAATCCGTTGCGCAATTCATTAAATGATCTGTACTTATACGCTGTCTTAAATGATGAATACGACGATCAATATGAACATTGGCAAGCTATGATTTACAGTCCAAACAACGTAACGAATGTAAGTACACAACAAGGAAGTTCTAATTTGGACATTCAATACGATGCCAACAACAGAATCTTAACTAGAAACGGAACTATTTTCACATCAGTCCCGACAGTTTCTAGTGATGCTGTCATTACAATCGACGAAACATTTCAATACATAAACTAAAAAGCACCACAAACAAATGGAATCCATACAAGCGATCAAACAACGTTTTGGAATCATTGGAAACAATGCTGGGCTCAATCGCGCTATAGAAAAAGCCATGCAAGTAGCACCAACTGATATTTCGGTATTAGTTACTGGTGAAAGTGGTGTTGGTAAAGAAAGTATTCCTAAAATAGTGCATGCACTTTCACACCGAAAACACGGAAAATACATTGCTGTAAACTGTGGAGCCATTCCCGAAGGAACTATTGATAGTGAATTATTTGGGCACGAAAAAGGCGCTTTTACAGGCGCTACTCAAACCCGAAACGGATATTTTGAAGTGGCCGATAATGGTACTATCTTTTTGGACGAAGTTGGAGAATTGCCACTAACAACCCAAGTACGTTTGCTACGTGTGTTGGAAAATGGCGAATTCATCAAAGTAGGTTCGTCCAAAGTGCAAAAAACCAACGTACGTATTGTCGCAGCAACCAATGTAAATATGTTTGAAGCGATCAAGAAAGGAAAATTTAGAGAAGATTTATACTATCGTTTAAGCACTGTTGAAATTCATCTTCCGCCATTGCGCGCCCGAAAAGATGATATTCACTTACTGTTTAGAAAATTTGCTTCCGACTTTGCTATGAAGTATAAAATGCCGTCTATTCGTTTGAATGAAGAAGCTACGGGATTATTGCAAAAATACCGTTGGAACGGAAACATTCGTCAGCTGCGAAATGTGGCAGAACAAATTTCTGTACTAGAAGAAAACCGAACAATTACGCCAGAAACCTTAAGCCAATACTTGCCAAATACGTCAGGAAATCTTCCTGCTGTGATTGAAAGTGAAAAAAGCGAAAGTGATTTTAGTTCGGAACGCGAAATACTATACAAAGTACTTTTCGACATGAAAAGCGACTTGAATGATCTTAAAAAACTAACGATGGAACTCATGCAAAAAGGAGTTTCACAACAAGTAAAAGATGACAATGAAAGTCTCATTCAAAAAATATATGGCGAAGATGAAAATGAAGAATTCTTCCAAGAAGAAGAAACTACAGCACCTGTAAAATTGCTATCTATTGCTCCAGAAGTCTCCGTAGTTGCTGAAACTGACAAATATCACTTTGCCGAAGATGTAGAGGAAGAAGAAACGCTTTCACTACACGATAAAGAATTAGAACTGATCAAAAAAGCCCTAGAACGCAACAAAGGAAAACGAAAAGCTGCTGCCAAAGAATTGGGCATCTCTGAACGAACACTCTATAGAAAAATCAAACAATTTGATTTATAAATTCAAGAATACATCAATGAAAAAGATAAAAATCATCATCACAACATTCATCATCACTATGACAGTGACAGGTTGTGGTATTTATAACTTTACAGGAACAGGCGATTTGAATGCAGATACATTTCAGGTGAACTTTTTCCAAAACAGCGCACCAATTATTGAGCCTGGACTCGACAGAGATTTTACGTTGGCGCTACAAGATTTTATCCTGAACCAAACCAGTTTGGATTTAGTGAGAGCCAATGGCGATTTGCTATACGAAGGCGAAATTGTAGAATATCGGGTATCACCAATGACGGCAACGGCAAACAATACGGCCGCGCAAAACCGATTAACGATTGGTGTCCAAGTACGTTTTTCACACAAAAACAAACCAGAAGACGACTTTGATCAGCGCTTCTCCTTCTTTTATGATTTTCCAGCAACGTCACAATTAACCGCTGTACAAGCCACCGCTTTTGAAGAAATCTTTGAACGTTTAACCTTAGATATTTTCAACGCAAGTTTAGCAAAATGGTAATATGAATATTTCTGATTTCACATACATTCTTCAAAACCCTGTGCATATCAATGAAGCGCAAACGGAAGCTATTGCTGGCATTACCAAGCAATTTCCGTACTTTCAAGCGGCACGCGTTGTCCATTTAAAAGGATTAAAAAATCAGGATAGTTTTCAATACAATCAGCATTTAAAAATGACGGCGGCATACACCACGGATCGCAGTATATTATTTGACTTTATTACCTCAAAAACGTTTGAGCAACACGGAATATCGAGTACCATCAAAGAAGCACAAAACAATATTAATGATATTGAAGTTAGTGTAGAAGAAGTTACTATTGATCAAAATCTTCTCATGGAAGAAGCGATCAAAACGAAAATTCAAGAAGCCAATGCTATTCTTGATCCAAATTTATTTCAACCAAAAAAAGAAGTGAAACCTGAAACGGCACTTGAAGCCGAAACTGAAACCGAAGTTGAATCTAAGGTTGAAATTTTAAAAGAAAAATCTAAAAAGAAAAAAAGGAAAGAAAAGAAAAAGAAGAAAGCGAAAGAAAAGAAAGTTGCCAAAACTACCAAAACACAAGAAACTCCGGAAGTTCCTGAAGAAAGGTTGGAATTAGGCAAACCGTTGGAATTTAACAAAAGTGAAAAACATTCCTTTGCCGAATGGCTTCAACTCACCAGTTTCCAACCAATTGATCGTTCTAGTGAAAATGAAGTTGAAATAGAAACTGAAACTGAAGCTGAAAAGGAAGCGGAAACTATCGTTCCCAAAGAAGGACAAAAGAAACGGTTTGAACTGGTAGACAAGTTTATAGACACAAATCCGAAGATAAAACCAAAACCTACCTTAGAAAAAATCATCAATCTTGCCGATGAAATTCACGTAGATCAATCCGTATTAATGACCGAAACGTTGGCAAAAGTATATTTAGAACAAAAAAAATATAAAAAGGCAATTAAAGCTTATGATATTTTAATTTTGAAATATCCAGAAAAAAGTGGTTTCTTTGCAGACCAAATTCGAGCAATAAAAAAATTACAACAAAATAATTAACATACAATGAGTTCAACTTATTACATATTTATCATCTTAATCCTTATTGTAGCATTCTTATTAATGCTAGTCATAATGGTACAAAATCCTAAAGGTGGAGGATTATCTTCTACGTTTGGCGGAGGCGGAAATCAGCAGATTGGTGGTGTGCAGAAAACGACAGACTTTTTAGATAAAAGTACGTGGGCGTTAGGAACCATCTTAATCGCGTTGATCTTAATTACAAACTTTACAAACCTAAGTGCTTCAGATCAGCAATCGAAACTGGCTAACAAAAATATCCAAACAACGGAGCAGCCAGCTACCACAAACGATACAAACACAAATTCTACAGATACAACAAATACAAACGGACAGTAGTTTTACCGTTTCAACATAAAAAAATGCCAGCTTGTCTTACACAAGCTGGTTTTTTTATTTCAATTTGTCAGTATGTCAGCATTCCCACAATGGCACAATTTCTGACTATTGGGTATCCGTAAATAATCAAACAATTAAAAAATTAAATACTTAACAAAATGAGCAAAGTTAATATCAAACCACTTGCAGATAGAGTTTTGATTTCCCCATTGCCAGCAGCCACAAAAACTGCTTCAGGGCTCTACATTCCAGATTCAGCACAAGAAAAACAACAACGTGGAACTGTTGTTGCCGCTGGTCCTGGTAAAAAAGACGAACCGTTAACGGTAAAAGTAGGTGACACTGTTTTGTATGGAAAATTTTCTGGAACTGAAATCAAGTTCGACGGTGAAGACTACATCATCATGAGAGAAGATGATATTCTAGCAATTATTTAATTTAAAAAATAACATACCTAAAAAATTATGGCAAAAGATATAAAATTTGATATTGAAGCACGCGACGGTTTAAAACGTGGTGTGGATGCTTTA
>CAZHSA010000270.1:0-5464 GCA_964535135.1 uncultured Kordia sp. | reverse complement strand
TTACTTATACTCTTCAGCCTTTATTTCTAAATCTATAATAAGTTCCGCTTGCTCATTAAAATAGTTGTATCCTATGGTGATATTATTTCGGCTAAAAGGAATCATTTCAATATTCTTTTTTAGCTCAGCAATAATTGCTTTTTTCATAGTTTTACGCATTATCCCTATATTAGCTTCTGCTAAAGTAGTTGCATCTTTAATGGTGTAGTAGTATTCAAATTTCTTTTCTCCAGTCAAGGCTACACTGTCTAAACGCGTGTATTCATCAATTTGGGTAGGAGCGGCAGCATTCATTTGCTTGACTACTTTTTTTATTTCAGAAGTAATATCTCCGTTGAAGCAAGATTTTAGGCCAAAAGAGACCAACCCGAAGACGATTGCACCCACAATTAAACCCATAATTTTTCCTTGTTTATTTTTTTCTTGAGAACTCATAAAGTGTATTTTAATATAATTCTTAAATGTAAGTAAATTGTATATTCTTTTTAGAACTTCGCGCAAAAATCTTAAAACTATGATAAAATAGGAACGTTTTTTATTTTTTTAAACTATTTTTCTGAAAAACTAATCAATCATGAAACAATCTATTTTCTTCCTTATATTACTAGTAAGCTTTTGCTTGAATGCGCAAACGGACGACGAAAATGCTGCAAAACAAGCTGTTATCCAATTTTTTGAAGGTTTTCACCAAAAAGATTCCGTGATGATGCAACAAGTAGTACATACAGATATTATACTGCAAACTACTTTTACGGACAAACAGGGAAAAGCCCAATTGCGTACGCAAGATGCTTCAGGTTTTATAAAAGCGGTTGTCAGTAGGGCAGAAAGTCCAACGTGGACAGAAAAGATTCTTTCGTATAGCGTACAAGTTGATGGCACGATGGCAAACGTATGGACTCCATACGAATTTTGGCTTGATGGAAAATTTTTGCATTGCGGCGTGAATTCGTTTCAACTCTTTAAAGACGACGGACAATGGAAAATTATTTATTTGATTGACACACGACGTAAAAAAGGTTGTCAGGAGTAGGTTTTGGATCAGTTTGGTGTTAGAACGCTATTAGATATTAGAACGGCTTCGCCTTTTAGATTGTTTCATATACTAATTTGGGTTTTTGTTTGAAACTTTATGGACATATTTTCACTGTGCTAAGTACTTCTCGATACAAAATTTTATATTAAAATTTCACTCGAAGTGACGTGTAGAGTTTCCAAAAGTTAGTTTTGTCTAATTGGAATTACTTCTCTTGTAAATGTAAATAGTAATTCGACATTTAACATATAACAGCGTTAGCGGTCTAAAAGCAAAGTGATCTTATTTTTTAGGTGTTAGGTATCAGTCAAGTTCTAAGAGCTTGTGGAAATTCTAAGAGATTTCTTCCTAGGCGGGAACACGTCTAAAAGTGCGAAAGCACGGTCTTATATCTAACAGCGAAGCAGTCTAAAAGCAAAGCGAATCTAACCTAACAATCCGCCAAATTTACACCAACGGCCAATCCGCCTTCGGAGGTTTCTTTATATTTGGCGTTCATGTCTTTGGCAGTTTCCCACATGGTATGAATCACTTTATCAAGCGGTACTTTGGTATCTTTCGGATCGGTTTCCATCGCTAATTCAGCCGCATTGATCGCTTTTATAGCGCCCATGGAATTTCGTTCAATGCATGGAACTTGTACCAAACCACCAATAGGATCGCAAGTCATTCCCAAATGATGTTCCATAGCAATTTCAGCAGCAATCATCACTTGTTCTGGTGTACCGCCATACAGTTCTGTCAACGCGCCAGCTGCCATTGCGGAAGACACTCCAATTTCTGCTTGACAACCGCCCATTGCTGCAGAAATAGTTGCTCCTTTTTTGAAAATACTTCCAATTTCTCCTGCAACTAATAAAAAACGCTTGATATGACTAAAATCTGCTTTATGGTTTTCAATCACCATATAATACATTAAAACGGCTGGAATTACGCCAGCACTTCCGTTGGTTGGTGCTGTAACTACGCGACCTAATGAAGCATTCACTTCATTGACAGCCAAGGCAAAACAACTAACCCATTTAAAAATTTGGCGAAATTTCACTTCGGTTTTTCGAATTGTTTTCAACCAAGTTTCGGGAGAATCATACACTAAATCTCCTTTTAATTTTTGGTGAATATTATAAGCGCGTCGCTTTACATTCAATCCGCCAGGTAATACGCCATCAGTATGACAGCCAACATACATGCATTCTAACATAGTTTTCCACACACGTTTCAATTCAGCATCAATCTCTTCGGGGAAGCGAAGTAAGGTTTCGTTCAATAATACAATTTCAGAAATCTTTTTTTGTTCTTTCTCACAAAAATCAAGTAAATCTGTAGCTTTATTAATTGGAAATGGAAAAATGCGAATTGGATGATCTGTATCTGCGTGCGTTTCGTGTTCTTTCACCACAAATCCACCGCCAATAGAATAAAAAGTAGACGAATGTACTTTATGATCTACAATCGCATGAAAAGTAATGCCATTTGGATGAAAAGGTAAAAAATCACTATTAAAAATGATGTCTTTACTTGGGGAAAAAGGAATTTCTTTCTCTTGATTAAAAGATAAAATGTGTTCTTTAGAAACAAGATCAACAATCGTTGGAATACGTTCCGTAGGAATCGTTTCAGGATCAGCGCCATACAATCCAAGTAGGACTGCCAAATCGGTAGCATGACCTTTCCCTGTTAATGACAGCGAACCAAACAAATCAACTTTAATAGACGTGACAGCATCAAAAAGTTGTGCGGCTTTCAGTTCTTTAATCCAGCTTTCGGCAGCTCGCCACGGACCTAATGTATGCGAACTCGATGGACCGACACCGATTTTAAGCATATCAAAAACACTAATATATTCCATAATTAAATCTAATTACTTCTGTGCGGTAAATATACTTGTAAAGTTTGAAAATTCGGGAAGATTAACACTTTTTTCAAACGTTTTCGTAAAACAACATATAGTCTTGTAAATTACTAGAGTTTTCAATAGGTTACCTCTCAGTTTGATAGTTATTTACACTAACAGAAGTAGCAGCAATACAAAAGAAGTTTTTGGCTTACGTTTTCATACGTTTCATTACCCAAGTATGCGGAGCGGTGACTGCAAATAAAATTAAAAACAATACGGTTTTAAAAAGTTGAGAATCTAATGCATAATATGCAATGACTAAGCCAGCAATGCTAAGAATCCAGTAAAATAATGCAGCTTTAAAATATTTAGTGACGGAACGCTTGTTTTGTGTCCCAAATAAAAAGCGAATTTGATCTGCAATAGAAGGAATGCTGTGCCAAAACACAAAATATACGGCAAAGCCAAAAATTAAAGAACCTGTTTTAAACACTAAAAACAATACGAACAAATATAGTAATTCTTTAAAATAATTGAATTTGATCGTAATCTTTTTAAAATGCGCATATACAGGAAGTAGTAAAAGCAATACCGATAAGCTAATTAATATATATTGAACAAGTTGTAAAGAAATTTCAGTGGCTGTTAAACCAGACAGAATTGTATTGACATCTTCCATGTTCTCATGAAATAGCAACGAAAAAATAAACAAACCATATATAGTATAGATAGCTCCTTTTAACGTACCAAAATCTGTAATCTTTTTTTCTAGATGTTGCTCTCCAAAATGATAAGCACTCAATACGATAAATGCCAACATGGCAATAAATGGAACCATCCAATAAGTAAGCATGCAAAAAAGAATAATCATCAAGTAAATAAAAAGCGATTTTCCAAAATGATGCTTCTTGATTTTATTTTTTTGAAGAATATTCAAATCATTTGCTCCATGAATAATTCCTAAGCTAAGGACAAAAATATAAGCAATAGTATCTTCAATCACTTCTCCAAACTGAATACTAATCCAGAATAGGAAAAACGTAATTATAATCATAAAATCTTGATAATCTACCTTAAAAACCTGCTTCATATTGTCAAATTTACAATATTTTTTAATTTGTTTATTATTTTTTTGTAAAAGTTAAACAAAAAATCATTATTTTTGTCTATAGTTTAGTGTGAAACATTAAACAATATAACCAAAATCATTTATTAATTAATTAATCAATATAGTTATGAATTATTTATTAAACTTACCGTTTGTTGCTAAAATGGCACCGGACGACTATGTAGGATTTACATTTTTTGTAGGATGTATGGCAATGATGGCAGCATCAGCTTTTTTCTTCTTATCAATGAATAGTTTTGATAAGAAATGGCGAACTTCAATCTTGGTTTCAGGATTAATTACCTTTATTGCAGCTGTACACTATTGGTACATGCGTGATTACTGGGCAGCAAACATGGAATCTCCAACCTTTTTCCGTTATGTTGACTGGGTATTGACAGTACCATTAATGTGTGTTGAATTCTACTTAATCTTAAAAGTGGCAGGCGCAAAGAAATCATTAATGTGGCGTCTAATCCTTTTATCTGTAGTGATGTTAGTTACAGGATACTTAGGAGAAGCCGTGTACAGAGACCAAGCTCAAATTTGGGGACTTATCTCAGGAATCGCTTACTTTGTAATTGTATATGACATTTGGCTCGGAAGTGCCAAAAAATTGGCAGTGGAAGCTGGTGGTTACATTCTAAAAGCACACAAAACTTTATGTTGGTTCGTATTAGTAGGTTGGGCAATTTACCCAATTGGATACATGGCAGGAACGCCAGGTTGGTACGACGGAATCTTTGGAGGATTCTCTTTAGATGTAGTATACAACATTGGTGATGCTATCAACAAAATCGGTTTCGGTTTAGTAATCTATAGCTTAGCCGTAAACGTTGCCGCTAAAAAAGAAGCATAAAAAAGTACCCTCAATAACTTATTAAACTTAATAAAGTCCCGAATTTCTGCACAGAAGTTCGGGATTTTTTATTTTTTCTTTCAGAAGTTGTATTCAAAGAAACGTGCTAGTCTCTATACAATTTATGACAACCTGTCACTAATTTTTGCCATAATTCTATATCAATCTGACAAAATATAGCCATTTGGCTGTTGGCATAATCATTGACTTATTACAGACAATTAGAAAAGTTAACAAGTAAAATTGAAGTATAACACAACACAATAGATAAAAGTTTAAAAAAAGTTATGAGTAAAATTATTGGAATCGATTTAGGAACTACCAACTCATGTGTTTCTGTAATGGAAGGAAACGAGCCAGTAGTAATTGCAAATGCTGAGGGAAGACGTACAACTCCTTCTGTGATTGCTTTTGTGGACGGTGGAGAAATTAAAGTTGGAGATCCTGCAAAAAGACAAGCAGTAACAAATCCTACGAAAACTGTTTATTCAATTAAACGTTTTATGGGGAATAAATTTTCAGAATCTTCAAGAGAAGCTGGACGTGTTCCTTATAAAGTAGTAAAAGGTGACAACGATACACCAAGAGTTGATATCGACGGTCGTTTATATACACCACAAGAAT
>CAZHSA010000269.1:0-5477 GCA_964535135.1 uncultured Kordia sp. | reverse complement strand
GAACTAATGAGCATTTACGAAGTGGCTGATTTTATTGAAGAAAATGGGCATTTACCAAATATTCCTTCAGCAGCAACTGTAGAAACAGAAGGTTTAGAAATGGGCAAAATTACTACAAAACAACAAGAAAAGATTGAAGAATTGACCTTGTATGTGATTCAACTTCAAAAGCAATTGGACGCTTTAAAAGAGAAGCTGAAAGAAGAATAGCTTTTTGTTCATGAACACAGCATCTATAAGAGGCTGTCTGAAAAGTATTAGAAAACGTCATTCTGAACTTGATTCAGAATCTCATTGTATTGATTTTCAATGATAGTGAGAAAGTGAATCAAGTTCGGTTTGACGAAAATTCAACTTTTTAGATAGCCTCTTCTTCTCCGTATAAAAAACGTTTTATATAGTAAAAAATACCGATAATAATAGTAAAAATAAGCGTTTTTAAAAGGAGTGCTGGAATGAGTTCCCAAATCTCCATATTCATATTGAATGTACTTGGAAGATAATCACGATGAAAATCAATTAAAAGTCTTGATATTCTTTCAAAACTAAACGCGTAGAAGAATGCAATTATCATTCTCGGAAGCAGGTAACGGCTTATGAATTTTATTCGTAACAAATGTGGTAAGACAAGCCAGAAAAGCAATTGAAACCACACTCGATCTAAAAGCCAATATAAATTTTGTGAAAATGTGCCAGAATTGTCGTCCATTCTCGCTTGAAATATAATCATAATTAGCGCTGAAATTTTCAAAAGAATCCAAATCGTTCCCGTCCAAATGACAACATTGATTGCTGTTTTATCAAATGCTTTTAATGTTTTTTTGTCGCTTCTGTAATGATATAAGATAAAAAAGAGAATGGAGTATATTCCAAAGATGAATAAGAAGTTGTCTGCAACATAGTTGACAATGTTCGTAATTGTTTGTGCCATTGTATTCCAAATTTATTCTTCTGTTTTTAAAAATTTAATATTGCGCATTAAGCCTGTGTATTTTGTACGCTTTACAGCAGATTTTTTAAAGAGTTCGCTGAAGACTTCTTGCGTGATTTCTTCCCATTCTTTTTTAGACATCGACAACAATTCGGGATGTGGATTGAACAACGGTTCGTTATGCGGTTTTGAGAACCGATTCCACGGGCACACATCTTGACAGATATCACAGCCAAACATCCAATTGTCAAATTGTCCTTGAACATGTGTTGGAATTTCGTTTTTCAGTTCGATCGTAAAATACGAAATACATTTGCTTCCATCAACCACATACGGATCGACGATGGCTTGTGTTGGACACGCATCAATGCACGCAGTACAACTTCCACAATGATCCGTAACGGGCAAATCGTAGTCCAATTCCAAATCTATGATCAATTCTGCAATAAAATAGAAAGAACCCACTTTTTGCGTCAATAGATTGCTGTGTTTTCCAATCCAACCCAAACCACTTTTGGCTGCCCAAGCTTTGTCGAGTACGGGCGCAGAATCTACAAAAGCGCGTCCGTGCACGTCGCCGATTTCCTCTTGAATAAAATTAAGCAAATGTTTTAGCTTGTCTTTGATGACAAAGTGATAATCTTTCCCATATGCGTATTTGGAAATTTTGGGCGCTTCAGAATCTTTTTGTGTGTCAGTTGGATAGTAGTTTAAGAGTAAAGACACCACCGATTTGGAATCGTCTACCAATTTCGTTGGATCGAGTCGCTTGTCGAAATGATTTTCCATGTATTGCATTTCGCCATGCATGTTTTGGTTGAGCCAAGCTTCTAAGCGCGGCGCTTCTTCTTCTAAAAATTCCGCTTTTGAAACGCCACATGACAGAAATCCCAAGCGTTTTGCTTCAGCTTTGATGAGTTCTGTATGTTTTTGTTTGGAGTTCAAGGTGTTCTTTTCGTGAATGTTAACGTGAGATCAATCGGTTTTAGCGTGATAAGTGGCGAAACTTCTACTTTTTTTGAATCGGTTGCAATGGTATATTTTTTCAACATTTGATACACCGATAGCATCATTTCGTATAATGCAAAACTGTTTCCGATACACATGCGCGGACCTGCACCGAATGGAAAGTAATAGCCTGCTGTTTCTTTTCGATGTTCGTCCGAGAAACGTTCGGGTATAAAATCGTTCGGGTTTTTCCAGTATTTTGCATTTCGGTGCAACTCGTAAAACGAAATTCCAATCATTGTTCCTTTTTCTATGTGATAACCACCAAACGAATCGTCTTCCAAAGCCACTCTATCCGTAATCCACGCTGGCGGATATAAACGCATGGATTCTTCCACACAGTTTTTTACATAGTTGAGTTTCGCTATTTTTTCCATTGGAGAAATATCATCATCAATTGCATCAATTTCTGCCAATACTTTTTTATACACTTCTGGATTTTTTGCAATGAGATGAAACGTAAACGTGAGTGCATTTGCCGTAGTTTCGTGTCCTGCCACAAAGAAAATTAGGATTTCGTCAATCAATTGTTCGTTAGTCATCGAAGTGCCATCATCTTCGTATTTTGCTTTGAGCAGCATGTCTAGCAAATCGTCATGTTCTTTGTCGGAATTACGGCGTTCGTCAATTACTGTATTAATGATATCGCGACTTTCCTTGACGAGTGTCAGGTGTTTTTTGACTAATCCGCTTGCTTTATACCACCATTGCTTGTGTGGTTGTCTTATTTCTCGAATGATGAAACCTTGCAAAGTTTCTATAATTTCTTGCAGGCGATGCATTGTATTTTCATCCGAAGAATAGTTGAATAGCGATTTTGCAACAACATGAAACGCCAATTCATTCATGATTGGATAGGAATCTATTTTTTCCTCCTCTGGAAGGTTTTGAAGCTGTGTATCAATCGTGCTTTCCATGATTGCGACTAATTTTTGCAACTTTTCTCTATGAAACGCTGGTTGAATGAGTCGTCGTTGCTTCAACCAATAGTCACCACTTGAAGTCAACAATCCTTTTCCAACATATTTGGATAAGAATTTTGTTTGAATTTTAGATTTTTTATAGTTCCGATGATTTTTTCGCAACAGATACAGAATAATTTCCGCATCGCGTGTAAGCATTATTTTTTTTGAAAACGGCGGCGAAATTGCAAACGTATCTCCATGCTTTTCAAAATTTTCTTTGTGAAACGGAATTGGGTTTCGCGTAATCGAAGACGACCTGAAAAGGATTTTATAGAAAGGAATTGTGTTTGGATAGTGGTATGGCATTGGGTTGTTGGTGTTGGGTCGCTTACGCTTTTGTTGTCAGTTGTGTGTTGTCAGTTGGTCGCTGCGCTCTGTTGTTTTGGTTAAAAATTATAGTTTATGTAATCTGAATAGACTTTTATTGCTTCTTCTAAAACTTCAAAATAATTTAATTCTATTAGATTTAGCTCAACAGGACTAGACTTTTCTATATTGTTTCTTTCTTTAATAACGGGATTAGTAACTGTGACATTTCTTAAATCTCGTATAACATCACATTCAAATAAATAGTCTTTAAAAAAAAGTTCAACTTTGGACGAATTGCTTCTTAAAAATTTTGCATCAATTTTATCATGATTTATAAGTAAAATCAATTCACTTATTTTATTAATTCCAAATTCATCATGAACATCTATTAACCTCTTAGCTCTATAAGATTTCGCTTTGGAAATTATAGAGTTAAGTTCATATTTGCTGTCAAAAAAACTCATAAAAAAATAAAACTATTAACTCTGCATTGATTACATAATGATTAAAAATTGATTCATTTTTATAATCTCTTTTACGTTTTGAAAGTATATTATTTGGCACAAATTTGTTATTAAACTTTATTAATTGCCTGAAATTTAAAAGGTTCAAATCAATTAAACCAATCAAAAATACTTTTACATTTAAAATTTAACATTTTACATTTATCATTTAAAAAAGTCCGCCTTGAATGCCGCCTTTCACTCTTCCAAGATGTTTGTATGCGAGTTCTGTGACTTCTCTTCCTCTTGGTGTTCTAATGATGAAACCTTGTTGTATGAGAAATGGCTCGTATACTTCTTCGATGGTTTCGCCACTTTCAGAAACGGCGGTTGCCAACGTTGTGATTCCCACTGGACCACCTTTAAATTTATCTATGATTGTTGATAGAATTCGGTTGTCCATTTCGTCCAAACCATATGCGTCTACATTTAACGCTTTGAGACTGAAACGCGCTATTTCTATATCAATGGTACCATTTCCTTTGATCTGTGCAAAATCGCGCACTCTACGCAACAATGCATTGGCAATACGTGGTGTTCCACGACTTCTTCCCGCAATTTCAATCGCAGCTTCCATACTGATCGGCACATTGAGTATTTGTGCACTACGCTGTACAATGGTGGATAATAATTCTGTAGAATAATATTGCAATCGGCTCGCAATTCCAAAACGTGCACGCATTGGCGCTGTGAGCAATCCTGAACGTGTTGTGGCGCCTACTAAGGTAAAAGGATTCAAATTGATTTGAACGGTTCTGGCATTTGGTCCAGATTCAATCATGATATCAATTTTGTAATCTTCCATCGCCGAATAGAGATATTCTTCCACAATAGGACTTAACCGATGTATTTCATCAATAAATAACACATCACGGTCATCTAAATTCGTCAACAAGCCTGCTAAATCACCAGGTTTATCTAACACAGGGCCCGAAGTTACTTTAATGTTCGCTCCAAGTTCATTGGCTAAAATGTGTGCTAACGTGGTTTTCCCTAATCCTGGAGGTCCATGAAACAGTGTATGATCTAATGCTTCATCACGCAGATTTGCGGCTTGCACAAATACTTGTAAATTTTCTAACACTTGATCTTGTCCCGTGAAATCCTGAAAGGATAGTGGACGCAATGCCTTTTCTATGTCTAATTCTTCAGAGGAAAAGTTCTGATTTGTAGGGTCTAAGTTATCATTCATTAAAACAAAGATAAAAAAGAAAAGCCTTTCTATGCAGAAAGGCTTTTTATTATTTGTGTTCTCTTGTGTGAGATTTGATATTTATTTTTTTAGAATCACGTATTATGCTGTGATTTTCACTTATGAGATTTGCACTTTTGCAAAGTGCGATCCTCATGAGATCTTCATTTTCATGGAGATTTTAGTGATGTAGTTCTTCTTCGCCTTCTTTCATTGGCACTGTTTGCGGAACAAAATCGTCATCATGTCCTGGCTTACTGTAATCGTATGCCCAACGGTGTACATGAGGTATTTCTCCTGGCCAGTTTCCGTGCATGTGCTCTACTGGCGTTGTCCACTCTAGCGTGTTTGATCTCCATGGGTTTTGCGTTGCTTTTTTACCATAGAACATGCTGCTAAAGAAGTTGTATAGGAATACTAACTGGAATGCTCCACCAATGATAGCAAACATCGTAATTACTACGTTTACATCTGCTAAGTCATCAAATAGTGGGAATTCAGAGTTTGTATAGTAACGTCTTGGCAATCCTGCCATTCCGATAAAGTGCATTGGGAAGAATACTCCATAC
>CAZHSA010000268.1:0-5503 GCA_964535135.1 uncultured Kordia sp. | reverse complement strand
TTTTTCTATCGTTTGACAATCTAGGAATTTTATTTTGTCCGCCCAATTTTCCGATGGATTTCATATAGTTTTGAAAGCCATCTTTTTGAATTTTGGTGATGCGTAATCGCTGTAAAATTTTTCCATCAATCAAATCAAAATAATAACTGTTTTGTTTTTGTAGAGAAGCATCCATAGTTGCTGCAAATGCTTCTAAATCTGCAGGAGCTTTTTCAAATTCTATAAACCATTCATGATAAGGCAATCCTTCTGTAGGATTTATTTGTGGCGCTACTGTAAATTCGTTAATGCTTGCGCCAGATTCCTGCAATGCATCGTTTAATGCCTGCTCTACTTCTTTGCCAATCACATGTTCGCCAAATGCAGAAATGAAATGCTTGATACGACCTGAAACAATGACTTTGTATGGTTTTGTAGACGTAAATTCGACAGTGTCGCCAATATTGTAACTCCAAAGTCCTGCATTTGAGGAAATGATCATCACGTAATTGACGCCAATTGCTACATCTTTGATGGTGATTCTTTTAGGGTTTTCATCAAAAAACGCGTCTGCTTTGATGAATTCGTAAAAAATACCCGAATTCAATTGTAGCAACATTCCTTTATCATCTTGCTGGTCTTGATAGGCAAAAAATCCTTCACTCGCAGGATACAATTCAATGCTGTCTACTTTTCTTCCAATCAAAGTTTCAAATTTGTTGCGATACGGTTCAAAATTAACGCCGCCATAAATAAATAGCTTAAAATCGGGGAAAACATCGCCCACTTTTTTACCAGTTCGTGCTTCAATCCGTTCAAAATACATTTGCACCCACGACGGAATACCGCTGATAATTGCCATTTTTTCATCCAACGTTTCATCAACAATAGCTTCTACTTTGGTTTCCCAATCTTCAATGCAATTGGTTTCCCAACTTGGCATTCTATTTTTTTGAAGGTATCCTGGCACGTAATGCGCAACAATTCCAGAGAGTCGCCCGAGTTTTACGCCATTTTTTTCGTTGAGTTCTGGACTTCCTTGTAAAAAGATCATTTTTCCATCTACAAAATCGGTGTTTCCAGTTTCCGCAATGTAGAGCAAAATTGCATTTCGAGCAGCTTCAATATGTGTAGGCATTGATTCTTTGGTAATCGGAATGTATTTTGAACCAGAAGTCGTTCCTGATGTTTTGGCAAAATACAGTGGTTTTCCTTTCCAAAGAATGTCTTTTTCGCCCGCTACAACTCTATCTACATACGAACGCAGCGCTTCATAATCGCGAATGGGCACACGTTTTACAAAATCTTCATACGAATGAATATTGGCAAAATCATGATCTTTTCCAAATTGCGTATTCGCTGCGTCTTTAATAAGTTTTTTAAAAACGTTCTCTTGTGTTTCTATAGGATTATTTGCCCATTTTGACACTTTTTTTCGAATGTGTTTTGCAAAAGGTTTTGCTAAAAGGGCTTTGAATGATTTCATCTGTGTGAGTTTGCTTTCTTGGATTAAATCATGATATTTTATAGTGTAAAATCAATAAACGATTCTGGATCAATAGCATATCCTTCACTCCACAATTCAAAATGCAAGTGTGGTCCTGTGGTCAATTCGCCTGTATTTCCAACGCTGGCAATCACTTCTCCTACACGCACCAAATCGCCTTGTTGTTTGGTGAGCGATGCATTGTGTTTGTATACCGATATTAAATTGTTAGAATGTTCAATGATGATAACATATCCTGTTTGTGCGGTCCATTCGGAAAAAATAACCATTCCGTCTGCTGTTGCTTTTACAGGTGTATCTTTTGGAGCAACCACATCTACAGCAAAATGTTTTTCTTTCGGATTGTATTTTTGGGTTACTTGTCCTTTTACGGGCGGAAACAGTTTAAAATTTACTTTCGCCGTAGCCGTTTCAAACAGATTGTATTTATCTTCTTGTGCTACTTCTTCGCGCAATAGCGAATCTTGTTTGTTGGGAGTCAAATTCACCTCATCAGGATCTAACTCAAAAGAGCGAAACAACGAATCTTTGTTAATGCTTGTACTTTTTATTTCTCCCGTAAGGACATTACGAATAGAATGTAAATAGATAGAATCTCTTTTAGATACTTGTTCTAACGAATCAATTTTTTCATACAAATCAATTGCTTTTTGCTTTAACGCAGTAGACGAATAGCCAGGAATGTATTCTCGCAACGACGTAAAGGCAATTAAAAACGTAGTAAGTACAATGAGTAGAATTGCGGAAAACGCAACCAACACAAAAACATTTAAGCGTGTGAGTTTAAAAGAAATACGCTCTTCAAAAGTATCTTCGTTTAAAATAACCAACCGATACTTGTGCAAAAGTTTCTTCTTGAGTTGCCGTCTTTTTTGTTTTTCTTTTGCCATGGCTACAAACTTAAAAAGAAAAATAGTAGTATTAAATGGTATGAATGTGTTTTTTTTATGCTTCTGTACTGCTACATGTCTATTTATTTTTACCTTTGTAACTTAAATACGAATCATTATGATGTCATTACATATGTTTTTAGCCATTCCAGGAGGAACTTCAATTATCTTAATTGTAGTTGTTGTATTGCTTTTATTTGGAGGAAGAAAGATTCCAGAATTAATGCGCGGCTTAGGTAGCGGAATTAAAGAGTTTAAAGATGCAACAAAAGGAGACGACGAAACGAAGAAAGTAGAGAAAGAGTAGTTTTCTATTTCATATAAAAAATATAAAATCCACGCTATTATAGTGTGGATTTTTTTGTTTCTACTATTTAAAAGAACTAGTTTTAAGTGTTGAATTAAAGATTTTAAAAACAGCTATATGAAAAAAATAACACTCTTTTTACTGTTTATAATGTGTACATGTATTGCCGTACATGCGCAAGAATCATGGAAAACGGCCACATTTGATGCTTTTTCCATTAAACATCCAAGCAATTGGAAAGCGGATACTTCCAACAAAAATGTAGGTGTGGATATCATTTTGTATGCGCCACAAACTTCTTCCGACGATAATTTTAATGAGAATATTAATGTCATCGTACAAGATTTATCATCTTATCCAATGGATCTTGACGCGTACACCAAACTTTCCGAAGAGCAAATAAAAAATATGCTAGAAGGTGGAAAAATTACAAAAAGTGAGCGAGTTACCAACGGTTCGGAAACCTATCATCGTATTATATATGTTGGTTCACAAAGCGGTTTTATGCTTAAGTTTGAACAACGTTATTATGTTAAAGATAACAAAGCTTATGTATTGACGCTTACGTGTTTGAATGACAATTTTAATGACTATATCAAGATGGCACATAAAATTTTTAACACGTTTCAGATGAAGTAAATGGCTGACGAACTTATGATATATGAGCGTTCGTTGTTTAGCATTTTTCTTCGTATGATTACCTATCCTATTGGTTTGGGTATTTTATATATTAGTATTTTTCACCTTTTTCCAAATCATATATATATGCAATTTGGGGAATGACAGTCGTTTTGGCGTATTTTATTACAGATATCATGTTACTTTTTAAAAAGAAAAAAACATAAATCATTTTATATCTTCATAACATGAAAAATAACGCATTCTATATTGTTTTACTTCTTTTCTTGGGATTCCTTTCTTGTGATGTTAACTCGGAAAAAAACGCTGAGAAGACAGGGAAGAAAACGATAGAAACTTCTAAAGATACAATTTCGCCAAAAGTCAATGCTCACGAAAGTGAACCTATAAAAAAAAGCGATCTTACTTCTAAATTGAAAGAAAAAGTAGCACGCTTAGCTACGTTAACACATAACTATCAACTAAAAAATTTAGACGTTGTTTCATTAGAAAAAACCGTTCTTTTTGGCGGTTTGCAACGCATCATTAAATTAAGAGATACCATGCATAAAAAGATTGATCTTGCCGTGTTTAAAAGTGGACTTCATCAAGTTTCTTCGTCCTTTTTAAAAGGAACAAAACCGATGCAGACTAATGGAAATACGTATCCAAGAGTTACGGTGGAAGAGTATGTTTTTAAAACTCTGGAAAGTGCAAAAATGACACACGAAATGTTGATGAATTCAAAAGGAAAAAGTTCCGTTTGGATGTACGTTAGCAAAGCGCCATACGAACTATTTGTAGAAGAAAATAGGCTGTATTTTGTAAGTTCAGGTGGTTTTTACATGATGGACATGTATAAAGATATTGTGGAGAAGATTAAAGATTGAAACCGATGAAAAGATATGTATTTGCTGTATTTCTACTATTTATTATATTCTCTTGTAAAAATAAAAACACTTCCGTAGAATCGGAAAAAGAGCAATTTCCTCTAGCAAAAACCGAATATACCATTTTACCATTTAGTGAAAATACACACTATATTTTTGAGAATGCAAAAGAAACAACGCTTTCAGATAAAGAGCTCATTGAAATTGAAGCTTTGTTTCAAAAAATGATTGTTGAATACAATTCAGGACAAGCAAGAGCATTAGCAAAACACAACAAAGAAAATCCAGATAATCAATGGAAAGAAACCGGATATGAACTAGAAACAAAAGGTTTTAAGCGTCAATATTTACCTGTAATTAATGAAAAAGGTGAAAAAGAAGTGTGGATCAATTTCTTTTGCGTTCATTATGAAGATTCATCTTGGAAAACATTTAGATTTAATGTTATGGATGGTGGTAATTGCTTTTATAACTTAAAAGTAAACTTAGCTACCAAAGAAATTTATGATGTAAACATTAATGGATATGCATAATAGATTCCTGCTTTCGCAGGAATGACAAAAGAGCTAAATTCAATCAATCATCGACAATTGAATTCGTTTGCGCGCTTCATCAACCTCCACAACAGTCACGGTAACATGTTGGTGTAGTTTTACTACTGAATTGACATCGCTAATAAATTCGTTTGCCAATTTTGAAATGTGTACCAAACCACTTTCTTTGATACCGATATCGACAAAACAACCAAAATTGGTAATATTATTGACAATTCCCGGCAAGGACATGCCCACTTTTACATCAGAAATGGTTTTTACATTCGGATCAAATTCAAAGCGTTTTGCTGCTTTTCTAGGATCAACTCCTGGCTTTTCGAGTTCCTTTATAATGTCTGTTAACGTTGGTAATCCGATTGTTTCTGTGATATAATCTTCTAAACGAATTGCTTTTAGTTTTTCTTTGTTTCCAATAAGCTCAGCCAAAGAAATTTTGGTGTTTTTTGCCATTTTTTCAACAATTGCATAACTTTCTGGGTGGACAGTAGAGTTATCTAAAGGATAGTCTGCTTGTGTAATACGCAAGAATGCTGCGGACTGCTGAAATGCTTTTTCGCCAAGTCGTGGAATTTTTTTAAGAGCCTTTCTAGATGTAATTGCTCCATGAGTTGCACGATACTCCACAATGTTTTTGGCTAAGCTTGTTCCAATTCCAGAAACATAACTCAATAAGGCTTCACTTGCCGTATTGATATTTACACCAACAGCATTTACACAACTCATTACCACAGTATCTAATTCGTTTTTGAGTTTGGCTT
>CAZHSA010000267.1:0-5508 GCA_964535135.1 uncultured Kordia sp. | reverse complement strand
CCAACAGCCAACAGCAAACAGCCAACAGCCAACTTATGAATGTTAGATGTTAAAATGAAAACAACTCACAACAGGAGCAAAGCGACCAACTCACAACCTTCGAAAATGAAATACAAAATGTAAAACTCAAAATGTAAAATGAAAAAGTATTTTAAGACCTAATAGCGAAGCGACCCAATACCCAATACCTAAGAGCAAAGCGATTCAATACTAAATCACCCTACTAATCGTTAAACCATCTCTAATAGGCAACAAAACGGTTTCTACGCGTGCATCTTCTTGTAAAAGTTTGTTATACGCTAACAATGCCTCTGTGGAAATATCGTTCTTCTGTAACGGTTCAATCACTTTGCCGCTCCACAATACATTGTCAGACAAAATAACACCGCCTGAATTCATCTTGTCAATTATCGCATGAAAATAGGCAGGATAATTTGGTTTATCGGCGTCAATAAATACCAAATCAAACGTAGTATCTAAGGTTGGAATGATCTCTAAAGCATCACCTGTATACTGATAAATTTGATTTCCGTATGGGGAAGCATCAAAATATTTACGTTGAAAATCGTGTAGTTCTTCGTTGATATCTATAGTGTGTAAAGCTCCATCCGCTTTCATGCCTTCCGCTAAGCACAATGCAGAATATCCTGTATACGTTCCAATTTCTAAAACATTTTTCGGAGCAATCAATTTAGACAGCATACTCAATATTCTTCCTTGATAATGTCCGCTCAACATGCGCGGTTGTAAAATCTTTTGGTAGGTTTCACGTGTCAAGGCTTTTAGCAAATCGGGTTCGTTTTCAGAATGTGCAACTACATATTCATCTAAAGTTTCGGAAATAAAATGCATGACGTTTGATTTTTAGCAAAAATATTGATTAAAAAAGAAATCCAACAAAAAGTAAATTACAAAATGCAATAGCTTAATTAAAATTAAATGGTAGCAACTATTCGTTAAGAAAATATTCCATATTATAGGTAAAAACACAGGTATAACCTAGGCTAAGACGAGTATTTTTAACGAAGAAGATGAATTGTTTTCATAGAAGATTTCTGCTATTTAATATTGATTTAGCTATATATATCTTTTTATTACCAAAATGGAATACGTATTTTTGAGGAAAATAGCATCTACTATGTTTCAAAATACCTTAGCGTTTGCTCAAGCGCAAGACGCAAAAGATCCTCTAAAAAGCTACCGAACAAAATTTCATATTCCCAAAGATGCTGACGGAAATGAATGGATTTATTTTTGTGGGAACTCACTTGGATTACAACCCAAAGTAACACAAGATTACATTCAGCAAGAGCTAAAAGATTGGGCAAATTTAGGCGTAGAAGGACATTTTGATGCAAAAAACCCGTGGATGCCATACCATGAATTTCTCACGGAAAACATGGCGAAAATAGTAGGAGCGAAGCCCATTGAAGTTGTGATTATGAATACACTCACGACAAATCTGCACTTGTTGATGGTTTCTTTCTATCAACCGACAAAAACAAAATACAAAATTGTCATTGAAAGTGATGCGTTTCCATCGGATCGCTATGCGGTAGAATCGCAACTAAAATTTCACGGATTCGATCCAAAAGAAGGATTACTCGAATGGACACCACGCGAAGGCGAAACATTACTTCGCATGGAAGATTTAGAAGCAATGCTAGATGAACAAGGTGACGAGATTGCTTTGTTGATGATTGGCGGCGTCAACTATTACACAGGACAATATTTTGACATTAAAAAAATAGCCGAACTCGGACATGCCAAAGGCGCAATGGTTGGTATTGATTTGGCACATGGCGCAGGAAACATTCAACCGAATTTACATGATTCTAATGTGGATTTTGCGGCTTGGTGTACGTATAAATATTTAAACTCCGGACCTGGAAGTTTGGCAGGTTTATTCGTTCATGAACGACATGCGCATAACAAAGAATTGCATCGTTTTGCAGGTTGGTGGGGACACGATAAGAAAACGCGTTTTAACATGCGTTATGACTTTAATCCGATTCCTGGAGCAGAAAGTTGGCAATTGAGCAATCCGCCTATATTGTCAATGGCAGCCGTCAAAGCTTCACTCGATTTGTTCAATGAAGTTGGTATGGACGCTTTACGCGAAAAATCGGAACGCTTAACAGCGTATTTTCAATACTTGATCAATGAAATTGATACCGATCGCATCAAAATCATTACACCTTCCAATCCTGCTGAAAGAGGTTGTCAGTTGTCGATTCAAGTCAAAAATGCAGACAAATCATTACATCAAAAATTGATAGATAAACATATCATTTCCGATTGGCGCGAACCAGACGTAATTCGCTGTGCGCCAGTTCCGTTATATAACTCGTATGAAGATGTATACAAAATGGTAAACGAACTTAAAAAATGCTTGTAAGATGCAAAAGAAAGAAAATATATTGATTGTTGGCGCAGGTTTGTGCGGTTCTCTGCTAGCGTTGCGCTTAGGACAACGTGGCTACAAAGTAACGGTTATGGAAAGTCGTCCCGATTTACGAAAAGTAGATATTTCTGCGGGAAGATCCATCAACTTAGCATTTTCTGATCGTGGTATCAAAGCGATGAATATGGTAGGAATTACTGATAAAGTGATGCCATTATGCATTCCAATGCACGGACGTTTGGTGCACGATGTGGAAGGAAATACCTTTATGTCTAACTATTCAGGACGTAGTGATGAATATATCAATTCTATTTCGCGTGGCGATTTGAATGCCTTGTTATTGACAGAAGCTGAAGAACATGAAGCGGTAGAGATTATATTCAATAAAAAATGTACCAAAATAGACATTGAGGAAAATAGTGCGAGTTTCTATTGTTACGAAACCAAAAAAGAATTTGAACTAAAAGCCGATGTCATTATCGGAACTGATGGTGCAGGTTCAATTTTGCGTAAAAGCTACTATTTGGAACGAAAATTTTTATTTAGCTACTCGCAGAATTATCTCAATCACGGATATAAAGAACTAAGTATTCCGCCGACAGCTACAGGAGGATTTCGCACCGAAAAAAATGCATTGCACATTTGGCCTCGTGGCGATTATATGATTATTGCTTTGCCTAATTTGGACGGAAGCTTTACGGTGACTTTATTTTTATCGTATGATGAAGGCGAATACAACTTCAACAATTTAACAACAGAAGCACGTGTACAGGAATTCTTTGAAGCACAATTTCCAGATTTAGTTCCGTTGATTCCTGAGTTGACGAAAGAATATTTTGAAAACCCAACAGCGCCTTTAGGAACGGTAAAATGTTCGCCTTGGTCGTATAAAAACAATACCTTACTAATGGGTGATGCTGCACACGCGATTGTACCGTTTTATGGACAAGGGATGAATGCTTCGTTTGAAGATGTTGTGGTGTTAAATGAAGTATTAGATCAACATGAGGGCGATTGGGAAGCGGTTTTTAAGGCATACGAAAAAACACGTAAAAAAGACACCGACGCCATTGCCGATTTAGCCATTGACAACTATTACGAAATGCGTGATCACGTAGCGAATCCGATCTTTAAAGAAAAGCGCAAGCTAGAAATGGATTTGGAAAAAAACTTCCCAGAGCAGTATTTTTCTAAATATTCGATGGTCACATTTAATGAAGACATTCCGTATAACAAAGCCATGGAAATCGGACGTGCACAAGACAAAGCGTTGTTAAACATGATTGCCGATGCCGAAATTGACACATCAGCCGATTTACGAGAAATTCTCAAAAAAGTACAGGAAGAGACTAATGAGATTTTAGATGAAGACAATGTTGCTAACTTGAAACACTAATAACTTTTGCGAATAAGTTCTTTGGTAGTGGAATGATTTTGAAAAGTAAACTCTTCTTTGTCAATCCCAAGCCCTAGTTGTGCAGATAGATTGAATATTTCGCCAGTTCCTAATTGTAAATTGTCTATCAAAACAACATTATAGCCTACGAAACTTATTTTGAATTGATACGTTGCTGCGGGAATTGAAAGATTGTAGTTACCATTCAAATCAGTGGTTGTTCCTAAAACCTCTTGTGTTTCTATATTTATCAATGAAATATTAGTAAACGGTAAAATGTCTTCTTGTTGAAACTGTTCATCACTATATATAGATTCTCCATATATTTTCCCAGAAACTGTTGCGGCGGTTGTATCTGTAGTAGTTAAGTTTTTACTGATTCTAACAGTACTTTGACTTTTAGTTTGAAGATTAAAATCTACTATTGACAAAGAACAAATCCTATTAGTACTAGCACAGGCTGTCAATAAAAGTAATGTAATACAGTAAAAACTTAGTTTTTTCACGATTCCTTCAACTCTCTAATAATTTCTTCAATGCCTTTTTGAAACCCTGTGTAGAAGTCATTTTTCTTAAACTCTGGGACAATGATTTGATTCATAATTCCCATGGCTTCTTCATCGGTAAGTTTGTGCATAACGCCAACACCATTGTGAATCCAAATACGGCGGTCTTTCATGTATAACGCAATTAAAACACCATTATTTTTATCATCTTCTCCAATGTTCCAATGATTCGCTAAATCTAACGCGTATTCTACCAAGCCAGAATAATCTTGAAGAGAAGTTAGGGTAACAATAACGATCTCGTCACTTGTATGCTCCTTATGTTTTTGTATTAAATCGAGTAATTTAGCTTCTTGCGTTTCCGATAAGATATTGTCATAATCATTAATAGTTCCAGTAAAAATAGGAAAGTCCGCTTTAGCAGCGTGTTTGCCAATGAATGACTTGGAGTGCATTTTATGCGTGGCTTCGCAGCTAAAACAAAGCACAATCAGCAGGGCAAGCAGTAGGCTTTTACAATTCATAGTAGGCTATTAAGTTCGATTGGGTTCTTGCAAGATAAGAAAATCCTTTGCAAATCCTTAAAAATTAACAGTCTAAAACGGCAACTTTTCGATGAAATGAACTATTGATATAGTTTTAAAAGAAATTTAGTCGTTCTCCACTTTGTTCACTTCTTTAATAATAGCTTCAATACCTCTGTACACGCCTTTAAAATAGTCATTTCTTTTAAATTCAGGAATGATCTTCGATTGAATGATATAACTGGTTTCAGCATCTGTCAATTTATCTACAAGACCATCTCCATTTTGAATCCAAAGTTTCCTAGCTTTTTTGTGAATAGTTATGAGTACACCATTATTTTTATCTTTTTGTCCAACGCTCCAATAATTTGCTAAATCCAATGAATACTTTTCAATATCTGTATACGTTCCTAAATCATTCAAGCTTATAACTGCGATTTGATTTGTAGTTGCAGCTTCGTGTAGCTTGACGAGTTGCAATAAACTAGTCTTTTCTTTTTCTGAAAAAATACTATCAAAATCATTGATAAAGCCAACAGGTTTCGGAAAAATGGAACTTGTATAGGTGCTTTCAGGGTATGGAAAAGAAGTTTTTTTATCGGTGCAAGAAAAGCTCCCTAACAAAACGAACAGGAAAAGCAGGTGTTTGTAATTCATAGTTTGTTTTAAAATATGTTT
>CAZHSA010000266.1:0-5517 GCA_964535135.1 uncultured Kordia sp. | reverse complement strand
GCGCATGCGACAAACTTCCACTAACTTTTCAGTTTGTTCCTCAACACCTTTTGCAACATCAATTACTACAATAACGCTATCTACGGCGCTCAACGTACGAAAAGTATCTTCAGCAAAATCCTTGTGTCCTGGTGTATCTAAAATGTTGATTTTCTTGTTTTTATAAATAAAAGCTAATACGGACGTTGCCACAGAAATTCCTCTCTGACGTTCAATTTCCATAAAGTCACTTGTGGCACCTTTCTTAATTTTGTTATTCTTTACGGCACCAGCTTCTTGAATGGCGCCACCAAACAAAAGGAGCTTTTCAGTTAGCGTAGTTTTTCCTGCATCTGGATGCGAAATAATACCAAAAGTTCTTCGCTTATCAATTTCTTGTTGTATGCTCATTTGACATGTTTAATGTAGGTGGCAAAAATATCATTTTTAAATCAAAAAAGTCAAAAAAATAAATACAACTTTTTTTAACACATAAGGTATTTCTTACTGATTTTGAGGTATTTGTGTTAAAAAAATAAATAAAACGCTTTAACGAAAAAACCTTGCGTTTCAACGAAAAAACAGATCCTTTACGGTACAACCCTCCGTAAATACTATAACAGTGAATATATTTGTTAAAATATGTTAAGGGAAATTTCCAAGTAAATACGCTCTTAACTGCCTTAAACGTACTCGAATGAACAACATTACTCTGAATGTGCTGTTGAGATCAAACGTCTCAACATGCATGTTTACTGTTTTATGTATATCTAAATTTACCCCTTGCTCATTGTTGTCTTGGTTGTCTAAGTCAAGAGCACAATTTCCGAGCGCGCACAAAAAAATCAAATTCAACTTACAAAATAAAAAGTGGCTTACTGCTATAAGTTCACCCGAACATAAAGGGAGCCAATTCACGAATACCGATACAAATATCACAAAAAATAAAAGTAAACTTTCGCCGCAACAGAAAATGAACAAATGGGCAATACTGTCTGTTTCTTCATTTGCTGATGTGAAAAACGAGTTTGCAAAACAAACATATAAAATTACTAGAACATCCAAATTTTAAGATGTGACTTAATTTCAATTACATGGAAAAAAAGATACTATTTGTTTTAACTTTATTATTGAGTTTTACAAGCGTTACATTCGTAAACGCACAGCAACCAGTAGATAGTTGGACGATAACGACCGCAGTAGCAACAGATCAAGATAATTATGTAGCTGGTGGAGACAATCATCAATATGGTCAAGGAGATGAAGTAACGTTAACGTCTGTTACGCTTGGCGGTACTGTGTACACCATTCCTTTTTCAAGTAGGTTTTACAGGTTTCAACGTGATGATATTGCTTCCAACGCAAACGGAGTTGCCGTACTAGGAGATAAGGCAAGTATATTTTATGAGCGAACTGGTGCATCAAACTTTATTTTTGGCCCAAGCTTGCCAGGAGCGCCTGGAAATATTGATTTAGAAACGATTTTAGAAGAATCAATCATTAACAGAGGTGCTTTAGATGTATTTAAAAATACAGGCACAAATGGTGGAGACGAAGGGCCTTCAAATATTGAGCGTGTAGATGTAATTTATCCAGCATTAACCATTAATAATGCTCCTGATCTTGCATTAAATGGATTCTTAGCTTCTGAAAAAAATGGAAACAACACATATAAAGTAGCAGCAATCTTATCAGTAGATGGTTCTGGAAATCCAACGTCTTTTGGAGCTTTACAAACAATCAATACAGCAGCATATGGTGAGCCAACGGATAATACGTTCAATCCTGCTCGTAATTATTCGTTCATGGAAGATTCCAATAGTGATAACGAACCTACAAGAGTAGGAGGAAGCTCTGAACGAATGGGAATCTCTTTGGTCACATTTGCAGATTTAGGAGTGGCAGCAGGGCAAACCATATATGGAGTATCATTTTTTGGAGACGATGTTTTTGATACTGATAACTTATTAGATGTAACAACGTTTCCAGACAATACAAATACTGGAGCTGACATTCACGGTGGACTAGGAGCCATTGTAACAGCAACAGGATTTGATCCAGCAGATGATGATGGCGATGGTGTGTCTAACGCAAATGACATCTGTAATGGTTTTGACGATATGGCAGATAATGATACAGATGGTGTGCCAGATGGTTGTGATGAAGATGATGATAATGATGGAATATTAGATACACAAGAAATATGTGGAACAAATCCAATAGCACTCAATGCAGATTCTGTAATAAGAATTGAAATAGATTTAGATCAATTCTCTACTGAAACAGGATGGTCTTTATCTTTAGGAGGGTCTACACTGTTTAGTGTGCCAGCAGGAACCTACACAACAGGAAATGTTACAGTTTCACAAGACATTACAGTCACAGAAAATGGAAACTATTTCTTTTCAATAACAGATACGTTTGGAGATGGTATTGCAGGAAATTCTTATAGAATTCTAATTGATGGAAGCATCGCAATTAACAGAACATTTGGTTCGCCTACAGACACTACAACTTTTTCTCAATCAGATAACTTTTTAGTAAATACAATTGTTACAAATGCTTTCAGTTGTTTGTCAGATGATCCAAGTGGTGACGAAGATGGCGATGGAACTTTAAACTATGAAGATGCAGATTTTTGTGCTTTAAATTTTCAAGGTGTGTGTGCTAGTTTCGATACAGATAATGATGGAATCATAGACTCTTTTGATAATGATGCCGATGGTGATGGCTGTGCAGATGCGCTAGAAGCAGGACATGCTGATGATGATGATGATGGTTTTCTTGGAAACTCTCCTGTAACAGTAAACACTACAAATGGTAGAGTAACAGGTCAAGGTGGATACACAGGAACCACTGTGGCTGTAACAAATGCAGGAAACACAACAGCTTGTGACTTTTGTTCATTAGATACTGCTTCTGTTTCGTCAATATTTTGTAACGATAACGGAACACCATTCGACAATACAGACGATACATTTACCTTTTACATAAGCCCTACAGGAACTTTATTAGGATCAACGTACTCTGTTTCAGGAGGTATCTCGCAAACAAATATTTCGTATGACATTCCAGTACAATTTGGACCATTCCCAATCTCAGGAGGTGATATTGTATTTACTGTGACAGATGATGCAGATGGTACTTGCCAGTTAATTGATGTAACTGTAACACCGCCAGCAGCCTGTTCATCAACATCTTCTGTTGATACAGATGGAGATGGAGTTACGGATAATATTGATATAGACAATGATAATGATGGAATCATTGATGATAATGAAAATGTATGTGTGTCAAGACCAATAACTTCTGGCTCTTGGACAGGAAGTAATCCATATACAAACACAGCAGGAACAAACACAATAACTTTTGGAAGTACCATGCCAGCTGGAGGTGCAATAAACTACACGCCAAATGGTACCATGACTACAGATGCCTTCTTTTCTGATGCAACTGTAGAAGGTTCTACCTCTTTAGAACTAGCAGTTACTTGGGATAGTTCTGCGGAACCGTTAGATGCAGCAGCAAATGATAGAGTCGTAGGAACAGTAACAATCACCTATGCCAGCCCTGCATACAATCCAATAATTCATATCGATCGATTAGGAGGAAATACACAAGTTCCTTCTAATGACTATGTTTCAAACACATCACTATGGACACTGCAAAATGCAGATCTCTCCATGGCAAAAATCTCAGGAAACTCTCAATTCATTGTAAATTCTAAGCAATTCTATCGTGATCCAAGTCGAAACTTAGGACCAGGAACAGCAATAGTGCTTTCAGGAGATGCAGATCTTGCCGGTGGACTTGGTACCGCAGCAGGAAGTATCCAAATATATGGAACAGTCACAACACTAACGTTCCAAGTTACAGGAGAAGGTTTAGACGGAAATGGTACAGATGTACTAGAACTGTCATTCGATTCTTGTCCAATAGTTGATACAGATAACGATTCAATACCAGATTACTTAGACCCAGACAGTGACGGAGATGGATGTTTTGATGCACTTGAAGGTGGAGATAGTTTAGCGGCTAATACTGTTGATGGTGCAGGTGAATTAACAGGAACTGTAAACACTTCAACAGGAGTTCCTAACAATGTAAATACAACTGCAGGACAAACCATAGGAAGCTCACAAGATGCTTCGGTAACAGCTGGACAATGTGATGATGATGGTGATGGTGTTGTAAACGATAACGACCAGTGTAATGGATATGATGATACTGCCGATAACGATGGAGACTTAGTGCCAGATGGTTGTGACTTAGATGACGATAATGATGGTATTTTAGATATTGACGAAAGTGATTGCTCGCCTGTGCCAACAGCAATCAATACACCAGGCTATACTTTAGGTACAGATTTTTCAGCTTCTTCATTACCAGACATAGCAGAATATAACGGAACAGATATAGATTTATCATACGTGTTGCAGGGAACAGCAACTTGGAATAGTGGTGTGCAAATACTAAATAATGGAGCTATAAATCCTGATGGAGATTATGTAAATCTTCAGCCAAATAATACCAATTTCCAAAATGGAGATGTGGGAATCTATACCATGGATTTCAATCGCTCAGGAGTAACTTCCTCAGTAACTAACTTATCTTTTAGAATGGGAGGAATAGATAATGGTGATATTGTACAATTCCAAGCATTTAATCAAGGGCAAGAAGTTCCTATAACCCAAGCTAATATTGCTAACATAAATATTGCTGCTGCTAACTATTTCACAATTGGAAATAATGCTGTGCGAAGCGAAAATGGAGGTGCAAACGCTCCAAGTAATACTGTGGAATTTTCTATAGGTTCACCTGTAGATCAAATAGTTATGACCATAGGTAAAGATGCTACTGATAGTGCTAACATAACACTTCAAATATATAATATTTCTTATTGTATTGATAGAAATACAGATACAGACGGAATACCAGATGCTTTTGATACAGATAGTGATGATGATGGCTGTCCAGATGCCATAGAAGGAGCTGGAACATTTACAGCGGCAGATTTAGTAAATCCTGGTACCGATGATAGTTTAGGAGATAATGTTGATGCAAATGGAATTCCTGAAGTTGGAGGATCATCTGCACAACAGGCAACAACGACAGCAGTAACAGATGATTCAGACACAATGGCTTGTGCTACTCCAGCATTTGCCGTTGGCGATGTAACGGTAACAGAAGGAACGGATGCTAATGCAACAGTGCCAGTAAGTATTGATAGTCCAAGTACTGTTGATACAGTAGTAAGTATCACCACGGTAGATAATAGCGCAGCAGATCCAGCGGATTATACTACAACGACCGTTACGGCAACGATTCCAGCAGGACAGACTTCTGTAGATGTCACCATTCCAATTATAGATGACAATGTTGGGGAACCAACAGAAGACTTCAGTGTAAGTGGAACGGTAACAAGCGGTAATACTTCTAACACTACAGATAGTGGCACGGTAACAATCTTAGATGATGATACACCAACGGTAACCATCGGTGATGTCACAGTCACAGAAGGAACGGATGCCAATGCAA
>CAZHSA010000265.1:0-5581 GCA_964535135.1 uncultured Kordia sp. | reverse complement strand
TCAGTTTATGGGGAAAGTAAAAGCTAATGATATCGAATTAAACCGTAAGGTTTTAGCTGATTTAGCGATGAACCACCCAGAAGCGTTCAAAGCAATCGTTGATAAAGTAAAATAAATCGTCAAATAATATATATTTCGCTTAGAAAACCGACTCACAAAATGAGTCGGTTTTTTTATGCCTTGTAGCGTAACTACTGCTCTCCTACACCAACAAATATCTATGTATCCATTATTGTGTCCATTGTGTTGTTGGCCAACAAAAGAAACAAGATTTGCCATCATGTACTGATCCATTAGTTCCGCCTTTTACAGAAGAAAGAGTTACTTTTGAAATTGATTGTTTGTTAAGTTTTAGCGAAATACGTTTTCTTTTTTTCATGATATAAAGTTTTGATTAAAAAATTAATATATCGAAAAAAAGTCTGTTAATTATGACAAAATTGTAATTAGTAATTCAACCTATTACATTGAAAACTTGTACCTATTTTTTTCAAATTCTTCACATATTTTATCATAAATCATTAAAAAAAGAAAATATATTCAAATTAACTCTTAATTGTTTGATAGTTTTTGAATTTATCATATTTTTACTCGAATTCCCTAAACATTACTTATAACTATGATATTATTAAGCCAATTGATTGTTTGCAGTATCTTATTTTTGACTGCCTTACGGAAAATACCAACCTTTAATTTTTGTTTGATTCGTACGATTTGAAATGTCCTATTCTAATAAATTTTTAAAACGAAATTTACCGAAAGCGACAAAAACAAAAAAGGCATCTTTGCATGACACTGTTTCCATACTTTTAGAAAGTTTAAAAGTTCAACTCTGTAATTATTTTATTCACCACGAGTTGAGTTTAAAATTGAACACTTTTGAAAGCTTGTTTAAAAGTGCGCGCATAGAAAACTTTCCAAGTTTGTATCTTGAAATTGAGCAGTTTTTATCACTGCAACCTGATGCCAATTTTGACAAAGTTGCTTTTCGTAAAAAACTCATACAAGACTATCCATTACTAGCATCATCTGATGAAATTCATGTCGTTTTCATCACGGATAGTTATACCCAAAAGGTTGTATTAGCAAAACTTTTTCTGAAAGATGTCTTTCTGAAATCGAAGAGTTTACTGGGAAGCTTTAACTCGAATCTTTTGTTGGAAGCAGAAGATTTACTCATAAATACTCCATTAGCGTTTGAAACTGTTTCGCAAACCAAAGGCTCTTCTATTTTAAAGGAACTTTTTGAATATTCAAATCTTATTCAGAAAAAAATCCAAGAAACATTGGGCTTACATGCTATGTTGAGTATTTATAACAACGCATATAACAAACACTTTGAAAGTTATTATTTGCTAGAAAACTTCACCATTACGGTCAATTTGGTTCCAGAGCAACTGCTTGTCACAGAAAATGGAAATCTTCCGAGTAAAGGACAATTGCATCGCATGTTGAAATCACAAATAGCTACTTTAGAAGATATCAATGTGGAACTCAGCAAGGAAATTCTACAAAAAACACAAATTCAGAAAAAGCTTGAAGAAAACGAAAAACTATACTCTGCGGTAATTCATAATTCGCTTGATGCGAATATCATCTTTAATCCGGAAGGAATCATTATTCGTTCTAACAAAAAAGCGGCAGAATTCATCAATGCGCACGAAAATAAGCTCAACTTTTACAAATTGTTGCCGATAGATTTTTCTAACAACTTAAAAACCATCATTGACAAATTTGTGCAGAATGCGTCTAAAGGTTTGGAACAAGACTTTTTTGAGTTTGAAGTCTACGAGAACAATGAAATTACGTATTACAACTTAAAAATAAACCCGATATACATTAACGATAAAATGTTGTTTTTCTGTGTGATTCGAGATATTTCAACAGACATACGAAATATGATTCGCATTGAGGAAGCGCGTGTTATTGCTGAAAAATCTGCCAAAGCAAAAACCACTTTTTTATCAAACATGAGTCACGAAATTAGAACACCTTTAAATGTGATTCTTGGGTTGTCTGAAATGTTCAATAAGAAAGAATTTTCAGGTGATGAAAAAGAATACGAAAACATTGAAGCCATTCGCTTTTCGACAGAAAATCTACTAATGATTGTCAATGACATTCTTGATTTCTCAAAGATTGAAGCGGGAAAACTGAATGTGCAAAAAGTAGACTTTAATTTTACCGAACTCGTTTCCAATCTTCAGAAAGGATTTAAAATAAAAGCGGAAGAAAAAGGACTCGATTTTTCTATGAATATTACCAATTCGGTGCCTAAATATATTGTAGGCGATCAATACCGATTGAGTCAAATTTTAAACAATTTAATTGGCAACGCGATTAAGTTTACCCAAAAAGGTTTTGTCAGCGTTACAATCACAGGGAAAGCGTTGGAAAACGGAACGTTTCAATTGTATTTTAGCATTCAAGATTCTGGGTATGGAATTCCCAAAGAGAACATTCACCATATTTTTGAAAGTTTCTACCAAATGCATTATGATCAGCAGAAACCAGAAGGTACAGGTTTGGGACTCAGTATTACGAAAGAACTAGTGTCACTCTTGGGTGGAAATTTAAGCGTAAAAAGTGAAGCCAATTCAGGAACTGCTTTCGAGTTTGATCTTAATTATAAAGTAAGTGACTTGAGTGATGCCGAATTGCAAAGCATACAAAACATCAATCACAACTTGCGTCATAAGCGTATTTTAGTCGCAGAAGACAATAAATTGAATCAACTTTTCATCAAACAATTACTCAAAAAATGGGATGCGGAAACTACCGTTGTCGAAAACGGTCAAGAAGCTGTTGAAGTGGTAAAAAACCAAGATTTCGATCTGATTTTGATGGACATTCAAATGCCTGTGTTAGACGGTTTAGAAGCAACTGCTGCTATTCGCGCGTTGGATAAAAGCAAAAAAGATGTCCCAATTGTTGCGTGTTCCGCAGATGTATTTCCAGAATCGAGACAAAAAGCGGAAGAAGCTGGCGTTAATTATTACATCACAAAACCAATCAACGCAAAATCTATTAATGAAATTTTGTATTTGTTGACAAGCGGCAATTAGTATTTTTCACCAACTTGTAGCACTATAAATTCTTCTTTTACTTGCGTAGAACATTACTAAGTAAAATCGCGAAATCATACCAACCGCGTAATTTCACGTATAACAACTAATAATTACTTATTTTAAAGAATTGCGTAATTCTGCCCTAAACTTTCTTTCACTTTCTGTAGATATTTGTCATGTAATCAAATGAAAAACAGAGTACTATGTTTTTTATTTCACAAAGGAGGAAACCGAAAATCCTAAAACAGAGTAGGTCAATTTTAAATACATAAAATCATGGCAACAAATAATTTTTTTAACGTCGTAAACATTTCAGGTGGCGCTTTAGATGCGCAAGTTAATGGAGCAACTATTAGTGTTCCTACGGAAGGTGCTCAGTCTCCAGGACATACATTTCAAACAGGAGAAAAAATCACTGTAACAATTGAAGGGCAATCTGTAGACTTAAATTTACCTGGCGGTGTTAATTCTTGGTCAACCATTGTGTACACAACACAAGGAATCAACGTTTTCCCGTCTGCCCCAAATCAGGGAGTTGTTCAGTATTAGAACACTACAAAGTAAGCAAAATAAAAATCCGACTTTTCACAGTCGGATTTTTATTTTTCATCCAGTTTTACGCCATTTAGCTAAATCGTCTGTCGCTGTAAAGCCTCCTTTTATCGCAGTTGGCTGTTGAATGGCAAATTTTTTAAGTTTTTCTAACATTTGTATTGAGTTTAAAAGATTTATAATAGTTGAAAGATACCTATAAATCAACATGTAAAAAATAAGAGGTATACCAAATTAGACAATTTATGTGTAAAAAAACTTCAAAACTCAACGCTCCATAACTCATTTCCGTTTCTTCCTCATCCTACTATTTTTAACAACCTTTGGTTCATAAACCCAAGGTAGCAATCCTTGTCTCTAGTATTCTCTTGCTTTACTTTCACTCAATATTAATATTAAAATCTATAAGTATGTTTGAAAAATTTAAAATTAAAAACGCGACGGCAATTGGCCTAGAAAAATCTAAAAAAGTCCCTTTACATCTATTTGTCATTACTGCTTTTTTGGTGCTTATCACTATGTTTTCGTGTAGTAACGATGATTCATCAGAAAATCAGGCGGAATCAGCAACAGGACTTGAACTTGAACTTCTTACTAAGAACAATCAAGATGAAACCATCAATGACATGCTCTACTATACTAGTAAAACCCTAAGTACCATGGAAAATAAGGAGAAAATACTTGAGAACAAATATCAAGAGTCTGAACAGGTTTATTTTACAGACTTGATCGGACAATCAACCGATGAAAGTAAATTTGAAGAAAAATTTATTTCAGAGATTAAAAATGGTGATTACAAAGCTTTAGCTAATGCAGCAACTGGGAAGCTTACAGAAGCTATTTCTGATCTTCTCGTATATAACGATGAAAAGTATAGGCTTGGAATTTCAGTGCATAAATTGGTAACCGAAGGAACATCTCCTACACTAATTGCGGCTGGCTATGGAGTTGACGACTATGATGCCATTGTTGCCTTTGAAAATGGAAAAGAGAGAAAGCTTACGGAAAAACAAGCAAAAGAATATGATGGTAATATATTTATAGTTCAAAATTTGTCTGTTGAACCTATAGCCTTAGCAGAAATTAAAAAATCAAAAGAAAGAGAGGATAATTCTTTGTATGAAACTAATAACTATGCGCAAGAAAAGATGAGTAATGATCATATGGAATTAGGGCATTACATCTTAAAATATCCATACTATTTTGAAAAAAGTGGGAACATAGATTTAAAAGTAGGTTTTACGTTTAATGGACGAAACAATAGTACGTGGTCTACTATTGGTCTTAAAAGCTATAGCCTTAATAGAAATGTAGTAACTAATTCTCAGACGCAATGGCCTGTTGATATTGTTCGTTCGATTCCTGAAGATAGATTTATAGCTTTTGATTCAGATTACGCAATTTTTGCATACGAATATGATTGGTATGCATCTACAAAAACTGTTCTTTGTTCTTGCAATTGTGCAAACCCATCTACTCCTCCAGGTTGGCATTTTAGAGCCAAATATGCTAGTGAATATTGGACAAATCAATGTGGCGTTGTAAGACTCGCTTGGCCAAATTTGAATGACTACGAAGATATGAACAGTCATTCATACAAAGGTTTTTTCAGGTTTTGGAGAAAACAATAATGATGTAGACACTAAAATTAGCAACGAAACTATAGTCGTTCTACATGTAAATAATTTTAAACTATAGAAAATCAGTAATTAAATAAAAATTAATTGCTGGTTTCCTGTTTTCACGTTTTCTGCTTCTTCTTTTTTGCCGCTGGAAATAGAATATTGTTTAAAATCAAGCGATAGCCTGGCGAATTTGGATGTAGTTCGAGTTCTGTTTTCGGATCTCCTACTCTATGTTGATAATCTTCCGGATCGTGTCCGCCGTAGAACGTAAAAAAACCTTTTCCTTTAATTCCGTGAATATAACGACCTTCACCATTGGTTCTATTTTCGCCCAAA
>CAZHSA010000264.1:0-5585 GCA_964535135.1 uncultured Kordia sp. | reverse complement strand
ATTTGTTCGTCGCGTTGCATTATTTTGACTCTATGTTAATAAAAACCAAAAATATGATTTAGATTCGAAAACTCATATAGAAAACTCATATATTTGAATAGAAATAACAAAAAAAATTAAAATATAAATATTCCACACAACTATGCCAGATACAACTAATAATCCCAACCGCAGAACTTGGCTAGAGGTTACTTCAAATAGTGACTTTCCTATCCAAAACATTCCCTTTGGTGTTTTTCTTACGAGAGATGATGTAATTACGATCGGAACTCGAATTGGAGATTACGCCATTGATCTAGGTGCATTACACCAACTCGGATATTTTGATGGAATTCCGTTAACAGACGATATTTTTCTTCAAGATAGCTTAAATGATTTTATTTCTGACGGAAAGAAAACGTGGCGCTTAGTGCGTAACCGAATTGGAGATATTTTTGACGCTGATAATGCGGTATTGCGCGATCACGCAGAACACAGAGAACGTGTTATTTTTACCTTAAACGAAATAGAAATGCAATTGCCAGTACAAATTGGTGATTATACAGATTTTTACTCAAGTATTGAACACGCAACGAATGTTGGGAAAATGTTTCGTGGCGAAGAAAATGCATTGATGCCAAACTGGTTGCACATTCCTGTGGGATATCACGGAAGAAGCTCTTCTATCATTCCTTCGGGAATTCCAATTCACCGTCCACAAGGACAAACAATGCCTGTTGGTGCCGATACGCCTGTATTTGGTCCGTCGCAACGTGTCGATTTTGAATTGGAAATGGCGTTCATAACTACAGATGCCAACAATTTAGGAGAACCAATCCCGATTGAGGAAGCAGAAGATTATATTTTTGGAGTAGTTTTATTTAATGACTGGAGCGCGCGCGACATTCAAAAGTGGGAATATGTGCCGTTAGGTCCTTTCTTAGGAAAGAGTTTTGCGTCTTCAATTTCTCCATGGATCGTAACGATGGATGCTTTAGAACCTTTTAGAGTGGAAACACCGAAGCCATTAAAACCACAAATGGAGTATTTACAATATACAGGAAAGAAAAGTTACGATGTGCACTTGGAAGTAGGAATTACACCTGAAAACAGTGAAGAAACTATTGTTGCTCGTTCTAACTTTAAATATATGTACTGGAATATGGTACAACAATTAACGCATCATACAGTAAATGGTTGTCCTGTAAATTCAGGTGATATGATGGGAAGCGGAACACTTTCTGGAAAAACACCAGACTCGTACGGTTCCATGTTAGAATTGTCTTGGGGAGGAAAAAATCCTGTAAAGCTAAATGACGGTTCTGAACGTACATTTATCAACGATGGCGACACCGTAACCATGCGCGGACATTGTAAAAACGAACATGTGCGTATTGGTTTTGGAGAAGTCTCTTCAAAATTATTACCTGTATTTCAACCGAAGAAAAAGTAATAAATTATTATACATAAAAAATTAAACTCCCAAAGATGAATTTCTTTGGGAGTTTTTTTATGCTAATTCGGAAAAATAAATTAATGTGTAATACTCAAGTTTTTAATTCGAACAACTCCGTGAGAACCTGTATAACTTGCGCCTTGAACTGATTGTAAGTAGTTCCCAACTTTAAAGTAGTTTCCAGAAGTATTTGTGCCAATTGCTTGGGAGAAAATCTCGTTAGAACCATCAAAAACTTTGACAACTCCGTTATTGTAAGAGATTTTAAAAGTATAACTTGTATCAAGCTGGTATCCGTTATCAATAATTAAACTACTTCCTTGTACATCTTCGGTGATATACCCACTAATCTTCATGCGTACACCGCCAGAAGTTTGATTTTCATCTCCTATAAATTGTACTCTAATCACATCATCAACCGTATTGGATGGTCCGTGTATTTGTGCAAAGCATAAAACACCTCCGTTATTGTCAGCATCTTGTGGCAATCTGTCAACTCTCACCGTAAATGTCATGGTATTATTACCAGAACCGCCATTCCAACTCGCTAAATTTCCGTTGCTCATTTCTCGCAATTCCACGCGTGGGTTTCCAGAATTTTCCGAACCACCTAAACCTCTATAACACTTAAAAAATGTCCATTCGCCATCAGTATAGAAATAATTTGGATCGTTATACGTGCCAAAAGTTTCTCCTGTAGAAGCCAATACATTGTCTCTATATGTTGCATTAGGGCCTGGACTACCCGTAAATCCGTTGAGTTTCCAATTGTTAGAAGTTAATCCTAAATTATCTCCTGGAGAATCACCGTTTCCTGGATCTGTTCCGCCAGCACCATAAATTTCAGTTTCTGTAATACTATTCCAAGCACTTGAAGAGTTTCCAAAACAAGAAATTCGCACATAACGCACATTTACAGAATTAAACGTGTAGGTTTCTAAACTATTTGTATTTCCGCTACTTCCCGATGTTTTCCTATCGACAATATTATACATATTTGAAGTTGTAGTTCCGACTCTAATTTTAAAATAAGCTTTTCGTTGGTTTCCTTTGTAAAAAGCTAATTTTACGGAAGAAACCGACTTTACCGAACCTAAGTCGTAGGTAATATACTTTCCAGTATATCCTTTGGATGACCAGCGTGTTCCTAAATTCCCGTCCAATGTATTCTGCGGAACGTTTCCGTCGTCGCCATTGGCAGAAACACTAACTGGAATAATTTCACCGTTTTTTGCAACGCTTTTAATTTTCTCATTCGCAACAATAGCTTCCTCTTCTACTTGTACTAACTCGTCTGTTTGACAAGAAAAGCAAAATAGTAAAGTGATAAGCATGGTCATTTTTACTAATTTTTGATGTGTGTTTACTAAAAAATACTTCATGATTTTGGTTTATAATTAATGATTTGATTGGTAAACCAAAGTGGTTAACCAAATTGGTTTACCAATTATACGACAATAAAATGCCATCTAACTGTAGTAAAACCGTAAAATTTAGAGGGTTTTTCTTTCATTTAAAAAACACGAAGTATTGAAAGAACAAAAATATCTGTCCTATACACGATAAAATCTATTCTTTAGAAGATGATAAAAAAGGAAGTAAACTCATTATAATAAATACACAATGGCAATAGAAAGTAAGATGACTCCGTAAATGAAGGTAAATGCTTGTCCAGAGATTTTGCTGCCCATTTTTGCGCCGAAGAAGTTGGATATAAAGTACGTTCCAAAAAGAATACCTACCAATTGCCAATCGACAGGGTTTTCAAAATTATATTTAATAAAAGCTCCATAACTTACTGGTGGAATTAATATTGCTAAGCTTAATGCGCGTGCATATTCTTTTTTTAGTTTGAAGATTCCTATTAAGATCGGAACCATCAATACGCCCGCTCCAATACCAAACAAACCGCCTAAAATTCCTGTACAAGCCGCTAAAAAAGCTATCCAATAGACTGAAATATGATCTTTATCCGCAGCTTTTGAGTTTTTCTTTAGGAACGATTTGAATTGTAATAATGCTATGATGATTAATAATACAGCGAAATAATACTTTAAGTCCGTTTCACCAATATAAAAAGCAAATACGGCACCGAAATACGAGAAGATACAGTAACAGATGACACCAACAACAATATTGAGCCATTGATTTTTTACATAACGATATAGCGACATCACACCGAGCAAACTCATCGGTCCTAACATCATCGTAAGTACATTACCTTGTGCTGCTAATTGTGACATTCCGCAATACAATACTAAGAACGATACCAAAAAAGGACCACCTCCAATTCCCGCCAAGCCGCCAATATAGCCAACGGCTAACCCAAGAAATACATAAATAAGAGGATCACACATGCAAGAATAATTTGTCGCAAGTTACTTGAAAAGTTTTATCTACCAATGGTTAACAAAAATTATTCAGCTTTTTTAATTTTGATAGTTTCTGCTTTAATTCTTTAGCGTCATTGTAAGTATCTTTTACTTTTTTATAGGTTTTAGCACCTTTTTCTATAGTGTCGTACGCCTTTTTTAGTTGCATCATTTTATTTTTAGCATTCCTACACTTTTCTGTAGGCGATGTGGAAGATTTTATTTTTTTTGCAATCACACAAACAGCCACTTTCTTTTGAATACACATTCCCTTTTTCGCAATGATTTTAGCTTTGATTAACTTTTTTACACGCAATGATTTGCGTTTTTTAGCAACAGCGGTTGCCATAAGTACGGGTACAAGCATAACAATTTTCTTTTTTAGGTAAAGATACGGCTTTGCGAAATGTTTGACAACTGTTTTGTGTCAACTAAACAGCAGAGTCCTCACAGTAAAAAGTATAAGATAAATAAATGTTACATCTTGACGAAAAATTACACCAACTGTGCTAAATCAACAGCATTGATTTGACTGTGTGAAGCATGCGCAACGGTGACGCCATTTTTGATGATAATTAATTGTGGACTTTCATGCCATACTTGGAAACGTGCTGCAATTTCTTGAGAAATAGGACGGTAATTCAATAAATCTAAATAATAGACTTTTAGCTGATTTTCTTCCAAATCATACCCTTTTTCAAATTGATTGATCACCATACTACTAATTCCACAACGTGTACTGTGCTTAAAAATAGCTACAGGTTTCGTTTTCGATTCCTCTACAATCATGTCTAATTGTGCTAGTTCTGTCAACGGCGTCCATGGCACTTTTGAAGGTTCAGGTGTTTCGGAAGCCTCAGAACTTCCAAATATTTTATTGAATATTCCCATAAGTATGCGTAAATTTAAAGTATCTGTCGTAAGCTTCAAACAAAACTTGCTTAAATGCCAAAATGTCTTACAAACACTAGGATTAACCGACATTTTGTCTTGTATTCTCAATTGGAATAACTATTGCAAATTTACCAAAAAACACAGAACCGAACGCTATGAATTTTAATAAGTATACCATAAAGTCACAAGAAGCTGTACAACAAGCACAGCAATTGACACAAACATACGGACATCAACAAATAGAAAACGAACATTTGTTTAAAGCTATTATTGATGTCGATGATAATGTATTGCCTTTTTTATTAAAGAAACTCAATGTAAATATTGCACTTTTAGCGCAAATTTTAGAAAGCACGCTCAACAGTTTTCCAAAAGTAAGTGGCGCTACAATCATGCTAGCTCCAAATACAGGAAAAACATTGACCGATGCTAGTATTGTTGCCCAAGAGATGAATGACGAATTTGTGTCTACCTCACATTTAATTCTAGCTATTTTCAAATCGAATAGTAAAATTGCACAAATTTTAAAAGATCAAGGAGTTACCGAAAAAGGCTTAAAAGCGGCTATTCAAGAGTTGAGCAAAGGCGAACGCGTGACTTCTGCTTCTGCGGAAGAAACCTATAATTCGCTCAATAAATACGCAAATAACTTGAATCAATTGGCAAACGATGGAAAACTCGATCCTGTCATTGGTCGTGATGAAGAAATTAGACGAGTGTTGCAGATTCTTTCACGTAGAACCAAAAACAATCCAATCTTGGTAGGTGAACCTGGTGTCGGTAAAACCGCTATTGCGGAAGGAATGGCACACAGAATCATTCAAGGTGATGTTCCCGAAAATTTAAAAGACAAGCAAATCTACTCGCTCGATATGGGCGCATTG
>CAZHSA010000263.1:1169-5599 GCA_964535135.1 uncultured Kordia sp. | reverse complement strand
AGAAGCAACAAGAAACGATGAAATTGTACGGAAAAGCAGGCGTAAGTCCGATGGCAGGTTGTATTCCAGCATTGCTGCAAATTCCAGTATTCTATGCGTTATTCATGTTTTTCCCATCAGCATTTGAGTTGCGACAAAAAAGTTTCTTATGGGCAGATGATTTATCGTCGTATGATACCATCTATAAATTCCCAGAAGGATTCAGTATTCCGTTATATGGAGATCACATCAGTTTATTTCCAATCTTAGCGTCGATTGCCATTTTCTTTTACATGCGAATGACCACAGGACAGCAAATGAGTTCTATGCAACAACCATCGCAAGAAGGAATGCCAGACATGAGTAAAATGATGAAATATATGATGTATTTCTCACCATTACTAATGCTATTCTTCTTTAACAACTATGCGAGTGGATTGAGTTTATACTATTTTGTATCGAACTTAATTACGATCGGAATCATGTTAGTCATCAAAAAATACATCATTGATGAAGACAAGATTCACGCACAAATAGAAGAAAACAAAAAGAAGCCGAAAAAACAGAATCGTTTCCAAAAGAAAATGCAAGCGATGATGGAGCAGGCGGAAGCACAGAAAAAGGCAAAAGGGAAGTAGGTTTTTTTATAGACCGCTTTGCTGCTAGAGTCTAGACCGTGCTACGCACTTTTAGAACACTTTGCTTATAGACTTTCTTGCTGAAGCAGGAAATTAGAAAGAATAAATTTTTACATTATATAAAAGCTCTTCAATTTTGGGGAGCTTTTTTTTTGGATAAAATTAAATAGTAAATTTACATCTACACAAAATTTTTGTTCATAATAGAATCATTAATGTCAAACTTTCTTTTATCTTGACACCATTAAATAATTACATCATTGAAAAATTACACAAAACTTCATAAAATTTACTTCTCAATAACTTGCGATAATGCTAATTATACGAACACTTCAATATGTAGCGTTTTTTAAGATTCCTTTTTTGAGGTTCGTAGAAAATAGTTCGTTATATGATTCTTTTGATTTGGATTTCTTCAGAAATGTATCTTATGAGCTAAAAAATCTATTTGATATTGGAAGTTTTATACTGCTTTTATGGGGAATGATGATAGCTGCAAAAAACAAATCAATTCGAATAACAACGCCAATATCAATTTTTATATACTATTCTTTTACCAGTTTATTGTTTTACTTGATCACCTTATTTTCAAGTAGTAATATCGAGTTTAACGTAAATCCATTCATGATTTTCAATCTTATCTTTTTCACGTCAACCATTGTCTATTATGGTTTTGAAAATAGGAATTCGGTCGTAGTTGACGGATCAAATATAGCTTCAAAACAGGTCAGATTTTTAAATTACACGATCGACACATTCATTTTTTCTGTAGTATTCATAAAAACTGTTTTTTCACACTATGTAAATGGATATCCGAACTTTGATTATTTATCCATCATAAATGCACATATTGTGTATCTGTACATTATTTTTCGATTCTTCTATTATTTCACAAACGAATTTTTATTCCATGCCACACTTGGAAAACTTTGTACGAATTCATCCGTAACTTTCACATCAAGATTTAAAGACATATTAATTAGAACATTTTGTAGATTTATTCCGTTTGAAATTTTATCTTTTCTATTGAAGAAAAAAGGCATGCATGATGTATTTTCCAATACTGATGTAGTAAAAGTCTAAAAGCGACAGCGGTCTGAAAAATCAAAGCCCTTTCTTAAACTTCAAAATACGCTGATACGATTCGTCAATGCGTTTTTCAGAGATTTCTCCGTCTGTGATCATCTTTTTGACAATCTCAATGATGTCTTGTGGCAAAATCATATCGCGACCTTTCATCGGAATGTGATTGGAGAACATCAATACATCGACACCTGCATGAATCGCCATCTGAATTGATTTCTCAAAACCAAACTGATCAGCAATGGCTTTCATTTGCATGTCGTCAGAGAAAATTACGCCACCAAATCCCAAATCGCCACGTAAATAATCGGTCATGATTTTTTTAGAAAGTGTGGCAGGTAATTTAGAATCGTCTAACTTATCATTCACAATATGTGCCGTCATAATGGCGTCTACATTGCCTTCATACAACAATTTAATATATGGAAACACTTCTTGTTGTTGCCAATACTTACTCACATCTGTTACATTATAATGTGAATCTTGGCGAGAATTTCCATGTCCTGGAAAATGCTTTACCACCGTTTTTACATTAAAATACCGATGACTTTTCACCACTTGGCGTGCGTGTTTGATAATCTCTTTTGGATCTTTAGAAAACGCACGATGATTTTTTCCGATTGGCGGATTATCCTCATTATCAACATCCAACACAGGTGCATAATTCACGTTAATGCCTAAATCCAACAAATTATGTGCAATAATATCGCTGTAATACTTTGTAGAATCAATATCATTTATTTCGCCCAAATACTTTGCAGAAACAGTTTTTGGGAAACCGTATTTCTGTTTCAAACGGTTTACTTTTCCGCCTTCTTCATCAATACTCACCAACAACGGGATTTGCGCATCTTTCTTAAGTGTTGCGACTAATTCTTTTAAACTTTCAACCGAATTTTCTTTGGTAATATTCTTTTCGTAAATCAAAATACCACCTAACTTTTGTGCTTTAATATCTGCCAAAATCTTATTATCAGGACTAATTTCGGTATCGCCACCAATGCCCAACATAATCATCTGACCAATCTTAATATCTAAACTATCGGTTTGTGTACTTTGTGAAAATACCGTGTTTCCCATCAAAAAACACATCACCAAACCCAATCCTAACTTCAATTTCATCTCTATAATTTTAACGCTCAAAAGCTACTTATACATTGCAGGGCAAAAGCCGTGCCTGTTTCATCGAAATATACGCTAAAAAATATTGAAATAAAAAGGATACACTACAACGAATCATAAAACTATCAACAGAAAAATAGGAGAAGTTATTGCTTGCTTTTATATCAAATTAGGGGAATTTTAAACTTTTAATTGTTCTAAATACATAAGATAAAAACTTAATAGCTTCTTAATGAGTTTATTAAATTTCATCACAAGTAGTCTTAAAAATATAATTTGTATAGCTGCAAAATAAAAATAACACCAAAATTACACCACAATGATCAAAAAAATAACCCTTCTAGCACTCGTTTTTTCTTTTTTACTTTCGTGTGATAAAGACAATGAGGCAGCTCCACTAGCAGAAAGCAGTATTTCAGGAAAATTTTTAGCACCCAATAATGCAGATCCTATTGTCAACGGACTTATTACAGCAACTAGAGAAGGTACCGTAGTTTCTGAAACCTTAACAAGCACGGATGGGACTTTTACAGTATCCAACTTAACAGCAGGCGAATACACAATTACACTACAAAAAGGATTATTTAGTTCTGAAAGGACCTTCGCAGTTACAGAAGATGAAAATTTGAGCATTCCTGACATTCCTATTGAACACTTTCCAAGAATCGCGGTTGTTACGGGAAGTTTTGATCATATAGAATCGGTATTGTATGATATTGGTTTGGTAAATCCGTTTACGCAAGAACCTTTATTTGATATCATTGATGGAAGTTATGCCGGAAGAGCCGCTGCAAATACAAATCACGCTGGACATCATCATGCGATGAGCAAAAACAGTGCGCCAGCGAAAACAAACAATCTGCTGCAACCAAATGTTGATTTTAATTTTGCAGACTTTATAGCAGATCCTGTGTTATTAGGAGATTATGACATCATCTTTTTAAACTGTGGATTGAGTGAAAGTTATACAGATTTCAATGACAACATTACGCAATACGTAAGCAACGGCGGTATTTTGTACGCGACTGATTGGGCATTCAAATACTTAGAAGGAATTACAGGAGACGGACAACAATATATCGACTTTTTAGATCCGGAAAGAAGTGGAGTCTCTACGGAAACGCATGCCACTATATTTGATCAAAACTTGATAGATTGGCTGCAAATTAATTTTGGAATTACCATCAGTAACGACGATACCGTTCTCTTAGACGAATTCTTGTCATCATGGCAAGTCGTGGACAGTGCTAACGATGCAAGTGTTATCAGTTGGTTCAACGGACCTGTAACTTATAGAGACATTTCGGGTGTAGAAATTACAGAAAATAAAGATTTAGCGTTTACATTCTTAGTAGGCCAAGGAGGCGTGTTTTACTCTTCATTTCATACGGAAAATCACGACGACGGCTTCAGTACAGTAGACAGATTGTTGGAATACCTAGTATTTGAACTATCTGCATTGTAACTAAAAATGTAATAGATTTTAAAAGCCTGAGTGTTCTTTCCGCTTAGGCTTTTTTTGTGTTTAAAAATGCTTGGCGCGAAAGCACTCAGAAAAACACGAAAAAGATAGTATCTTTGTCAGCAATTAGAGTGAGCTACGTCTTA
>CAZHSA010000263.1:0-1159 GCA_964535135.1 uncultured Kordia sp. | reverse complement strand
ATCTTTGTCAGCAAAATACATCATTTTCGACTAAAGCTACATAACGATTCTCAAAAGGTAAACTCGAGTGATTTTTCCACAGAAAATTGTATCGAGAATAATTTGAAAAACAGCTTTTAGACTAAAAATTTGATAAAAAAATAAGCGAAAGGATTAAAAATGAAACGAGTAATAGTAGGACTTTCTGGCGGAGTAGATTCAAGTGTAACTGCGTATCTATTAAAAGAACAAGGATATGAAGTAATTGGTCTATTCATGAAAAATTGGCACGATGATTCTGTGACGATTTCTAACGAATGTCCTTGGTTGGAAGACAGTAACGACGCCATGATTGTGGCTGACAAACTTGGAATTCCATTTCAAACAGTAGATTTAAGCGAGCAATACAAAGAACGCATTGTGGATTATATGTTCAACGAATACGAAAAAGGACGCACGCCAAATCCAGATGTATTATGCAACAGAGAAATAAAATTTGATGTGTTCCTAAAAATCGCCCTAGACCTAGGTGCGGATTATGTGGCAACTGGTCATTACTGCCGAAAAGAAACCATCGAAAAAGGCGGAAAATCAGTTCATAAACTGCTCGCAGGTGTTGATGGTAACAAAGATCAATCGTATTTCTTATGTCAACTCTCGCAAGATCAATTGGCAAAAGCGTTATTTCCAATTGGAGAATTAACCAAACCTGAAGTGCGCGAAATTGCAGCAAAAGCAGATCTAATCACAGCAGAAAAGAAAGATTCGCAAGGGTTGTGCTTCATCGGGAAAGTAAAATTGCCAGACTTTTTACAGCAACAATTGCAACCCAAAGAAGGAATCATTGTGGAAGTGCCAAAAAACATTGAAAGCTATCAGCAAGCATTGCCAGCATTCAAAAACAAAGAAGAAGAACTAGCATTCTATGCTCAAAAATATACCTACCAACAAACGGATGGAAAAGTAGTAGGAAAGCATCAAGGAGCGCATTATTTTACCAAAGGACAGCGAAAAGGATTGGCTGTTGGTGGTACTGTAGAGCCTTTATTTGTCATTGAAACCGACGTTGAAGAAAACATCATTTACACAGGACAAGGAAAATCGCATCCAGGATTGTACCGACGCACTTTATTTGTGTCAGATGAAGAATTGCACTGGGTTCGCGAAGATTTGGCTTTAC
>CAZHSA010000262.1:0-5614 GCA_964535135.1 uncultured Kordia sp. | reverse complement strand
CTAAAATTTCTCGTATTATGGACGCTTTGATACGAGCAGCTAAAAAAGGCAAGAAAGTAACCGCTTTTGTTGAAGTAAAAGCTAGATTTGATGAAGAGGCTAATCTTCGTTGGGCAAATCGTTTAAAAAAAGCTGGTGTCAACGTTTTATATAGTTTTCCTGGCTTAAAAGTCCATTCAAAACTAGGGCTAGTTATTAAAAAAGAGAACAACAAAGAGCAGCTATTTTGTTATCTGAGTACAGGAAACTTTCATGAAGGTACAGCAAAATTATATAGTGACACAGGATTACTAACTACAGATAAAAGAATAACAAAAGAAGTAGTTAAGGTTTTTAATTTTTTAGAAACCTTTGAAAAACCCAAAGATGGTTTACAGCATTTATTAGTTGGTCAAATCAATCTTAGAGCCTCTTTAGAAGCTTTAATTGATTTTGAAATAGCTAATGCTAAAGCAGGTAAAAAGGCTCATATTATTCTTAAAATGAATAGTATCGAAGATCATCAAATGATAGATAAACTTTATGAAGCTAGTCAAGCTGGTGTAAAAATAGAAATGTTGATTAGAGGTCTTTGCTGTTTAATTCCTCAGAAGAAAGGGTTAAGTGAGAATATCACTGTTTATAGTATTTTGGATAGATACTTAGAACATGCAAGAATTTTCTATTTTCATCATGGTGGCGCTGAAAAAATATATTTATCGTCTGCTGATTTTATGCGTCGCAATTTGAGTTATAGAATAGAAACTTCATTTCCTATTCTCAATAAATCATTAATTAAAGAAATAAAAGACTTCCTTTATATTCAACTAAACGATAATATTAAAGCAAGAATTCTTGAAGAAAATCATAAGAATGAATATAAGGTAGACGATAACAATATGCCAATTCGCTCGCAATTAGAGATTTATCATTATTTAAAACGTAAGAAGTAAGGTGTTGTGTGTTGTGTGTTGTGTGTTGTGTGTTGTGTGTTGTGTGTTGTGTGTTGTGTGTTAAGTTTTTTACTTTCTGAATTGTTTCAAACTATAAACTCTTAAACTTTTTTTGTCACGAATTCACGAATGTGTTTGTTTTACTATAGTTATTTGTCAATTTGTCTTTTTGTTGTCTGTTTCAAGCATAAACTACTAAACTTATAAACTCATACACTTCAAGTGTTTCAAAGTACTTCTCGATACAACGAATCACAGATTCGTCACTCGAAGTGACGTTTTGGTATTCATACTTAATTTAAACTAGTAACCTTTTTTCTTATCACGAATGCACGAATGTGTTTGTTTACTTCACTCACAACTCATCATTTTTTAACTCTTAACTATTTTGCTATTAATTCGTTTTTTGTCGATTTGTTAGTATGTCTATTTAAAACTTAAACTGTTCAACTTATAAACTAGTAAACTTCAAAGCGTCAGATCGAGTGAATTTGTGCAACAAATTTGTATCGAGATCTACTTTGAACTCTAAATACTCTACTTCAAAGCTTCTACAATCGTTTGCACATTGTATTTGTACATGCCAATGTAGGTTCCTTCTACGGTTCCTGCATCACCTAAAGCATCAGAATATAGTGTTCCACCAATGGCAACTTTATGTCCACTTGCTTCTACCGAAGCTTGTAGAGCTTCAATGGTACGTTTTGGTACAGAACTTTCTACAAAAATAGCTTTTACATTTTTTTCAATAATAAAGTCTGCAAGCTTCTGTACATCTTGCACGCCAGCTTCTGTTGCAGTAGACAATCCTTGTAAACCTACAACTTCAAAATTGTGTAGTTTTCCAAAGTAATTAAACGCATCGTGTGCCGTAACTAGTATTCTTTTCTCCACAGGCAATACATTAATTGTTGTTGAAATTTCAGCCGCCAACGCATCTAGTTTTGCTAAATACGCTTGTCCGTTTTTTTCAAAGCTTGCTGCATTTTTAGCATCCAATCGTTTGAGTTCATTGATAACGAATTGTGCCGCTTGCTTCCAATAGTTAATATGAAACCATATATGCGGATCGTAATTTGAGTCAAAGTATTCCGAACCAATCAATTCTTGTTTGTCAATCGCATCTGATACTGCAATAATTTGCTTTTGCTGTTGGCGCATTTTTTCAAAAATGTCTTCCAATTTCCCTTCCAAGTGCAATCCGTTATAAATGATAACATCTGCTTCAAAAAGTTTATCAACATCACCTGCGCTGGCTTTGTACAAATGCGGATCTACACCGCTTCCCATCAAACCCTTTACTTCCACTGCATCACCGCCAATGTTTTTTACCATATCGGTAATCATCGTCGTTGTCGTTACAATTTGAAGCTTTCCGTTTTCCTTTTTCACTTCCGTTTTACAACTAACGATCGCGATTGCAAGTAAGAATATGTATATGTGTTTTTTCATTTTTTATTGTTTACACTGAGCTTGTCGAAGTGTCTTTTTGTTGTTTTGTTAATTTGTCCTTTGCCGATTTGTTATCTGTTTCAAGCATAAACTCATACACTTCAAACCTTTCATAGTACTTCTCGATACAACGAATCACAGATTCGCCACTCGAAGTGACGTTCGAAATACAACTAATGCCAAAAACCTAATACCTAACATATTACTTTTTGATATAAATATTATTCGCGATTTGTTGAGAAATCATAAATTCTTCTTTTTTGATGCGAATTGTCATGGAATTGTCAAACGGTTCCTTGTCAATCACTTTTACCTTTTTACCCAAAGCAATTCCTTGTTTGTCTAAATATTTTAGGAATGATGAAGACGAGTCTTTTACACCTACAATAATACCTTTATCATTTGCATTTAGCGTCGCCAGTAGCACATCTGCATGATCAGATACATTGCCATCTTTGTCTGGAATAGGATCGCCGTGCGGATCGCGCTTTGGAAAACCTAAAAATTCATCCAATTGATCAATGAGTTTTTCCGACTTTATATGCTCCAATTGTTCTGCTACATCATGCACCTCATCCCACGTAAAGTTGAGCTTTTCCACCAAAAATACTTCCCAAAGACGATGTTTTCTAATGATATTAGCAGCCACCAATTTACCTTCTTCCGTTAATTCGGAACCTTTGTAACGTTTGTAATGCAACAATCCTTTTTCAGATAGTTTTTTAATCATATCTGTCACGGAAGATGCTTTGGTATTCATCCGTTCCGCAATGGCGTTGGTACTTATGCCACCTTCACACATATCGCTAATGTGATAGATCGCTTTTAAGTAATTTTCTTCCGAAAGTGTCATCATACTACATTAATTTACAGTACAAATATACAATTTTTACCTTTATATGTTTTATTTTTTTAGACAAGACTAAAAATAAGTAATATATTTGCAAAAAAAATATTGTGATGCATATAAAACTTTACTTAGTTTTATACTTCCTATCTTTTGTGAGCTACGCTCAAACCGTTGAAATTAAAGGAACTGTTCTTCATGATGACAGTCCAACTCCTTTTGTGAATGTATACTTGAAGAATACAAACAATGGAACGATAACTAACGAAGATGGTAATTTTTTATTAAGAGCAACTACAGGAAATTATATATTGGTCGTACAATCTATCGGTTTTAAAACGATTGAAAAGGCGATTGCTATTACGGATAAAGATTTGTCATTTACTTTTTATTTGAAGGAAGATCTTTTAGGATTGGATCAAGTGGTGGTTTCGGCTACACGAACCGCGTTGAATCGTCGTGAAGCGCCGGTTTTAGTGACCGTTACAAGTTCTGAATCGTTAAAAAATGTACAAGCTGCTACCTTGTTTGAAGGATTGAATTTTCAACCTGGATTGCGTACCGAAGTGAATTGTCAAAATTGCGGTTTTACCCAGATTCGAATTAATGGTTTGGATGGCGCCTATTCGCAGATTTTAGTGAATAGTCGTCCTGTATTTGGTTCGCTGAACGGAATTTACGGTTTGGAACAGATTCCCACCAATATGATTGAACAGATTGAAGTGACACGCGGTGGCGGATCGGCTATTTTTGGCTCGAATGCTATTGCGGGAACTATCAATATTATTACCAAAGATCCCGTGGAAAATCAGTTTCAAGTCGCTTCAAAAATTGGCTTGATTGACGGTGAAAGTACAGATGCCGTCACAACGTTCAATTCTACATTTGTGTCAGATGATTTGAATAAAGGAATTACATTTTTTGGCATGCATCGCAATCGTGAAGGATATGATACTAACGACGATGGTTTTACCGAAATTACCAAATTGCGCAACTTAAATTTCGGCTTCAAGTCGTTTTATAATTTTGATTTTAGGCGCAAATTGACGCTTGAGTTTACTACATCGCATGAATATCGTCGCGGTGGAGATTTCCTAGATAAATCGCCCATTTTTGCCAATATCGCAGAAGAAATTACAAGCAATGTGATTGGCGGCGGTTTAACGTTTGATTATTTTTCAGAAGATTATTTACAGAAGTTTTCTGCCTATGGAAACATTCAAAATACACGATCTGACAATTATTATGGTACCAATCAAGATCCAAATGGCTTTGGCTTGACGAAAGATTTTGTCACCGTTGCAGGAGTTCAACACACAGCAAAGTTTAAAAATTTTATCAGCGGCAGCATGGATTTGACTTCTGGTGTAGAGCATCGTTTTAATCGCATTACGGAACGTAGAGAAAATCCGTTGGTAATTCCTATCACACAAAACACTAATACGCTTGGCATTTACACACAACTCGACTGGAAAATTTTAGACAATTTAAAATTGCTCACGGGCGCTCGTGGTGAATTGTTTACGTCTAATTTGACAAATGAATCGCTTTTTATTGTCAATCCGCGCATAAGCGTTTTATATAATATGACCGAAACCCTAAGTTTTAGAACTGGCTATTCGCAAGGTTTTCGCGCGCCACAATTTTATTCGGAAGATGTACATTCGGAAATTATTACAGGCGAAGTACGTCGTGTGCGATTGGCTGCAGATTTGAAGGAAGAATTGTCGCATAGTTTTATTGGTTCGTTAGAATATTCGCATCAGCATGAAGATCATCAACTCGTGTTGACTTTGGAAGGTTTTTACACTACGATTAACGATCCGTTTGTGTATGAAGCGCGTGGCGATGTTGGCGGTTTGGAGATTAAAGAAAAGATAAATGGTGATACTGCCATTGTGAATGGAGTGAATTTGGAAGCGCGATATAGTCCGAATCCGAAGTTTTTATTTCAGCTTGGCGGAACGTTTCAGAACAGTTATTTTGAAAATTCGTATGAACCCGAACAAGGAATTGTGACAAATAAAATTACGCGTACACCAAATGTGTATGGAAATATGTTGATGCGTTTTGCGCCAAATGATCAATGGGATTTTAATGTGACTGGTGTGTATACGGGAAGCATGTTTGTGCCGCATGTAGCTGGTTTTATTCCTGAAACCGTTTTGGAAGAAACGCCGGCATTGTTTGAATTTGGGTTGAATGCTAGCAAAAGGTTTCAAGTTTCTGAAAAGTATGGTTTAGAAATTAACGGAGGCGTAAAAAATATTTTTAACGCGTATCAAGATGATTTTGATCAAACGATTGACCGCGATCCAAACTATATTTATGGTCCTGCACAGCCTAGAACTGTTTTTATTGGACTTCGCTTTGGAACTGATCT
>CAZHSA010000261.1:0-5647 GCA_964535135.1 uncultured Kordia sp. | reverse complement strand
TTAATTAATTTGTTATTCAAATACGAGTTGTATATGGCAAAAAGGATTCCAAGTGTATTTTACTGTCATTTTGACGCTTATCTAATAAATTTAATGACAAAATGGCGTTTTTAATGTTTTTAGAAGTGACATAGTGGCGAGAATATGTTTGATTTATACAGATAAAGAAGAACTATCCACTATTTGAAAAGAAATAAAACAATACGAAAACAGTATTTTATGCAGTAGTACTATGTAAAATACATTATGCGTTAAAATACATCAACGGTTAACATCTGAAGAATTCATTATCACATAAAAAAAAGACCTTTCTACAAAACTAGAAAGGTCTTTTTATATACTATAAATTGAATTATAACTGTACTCTTTTTTATGCCAATACTGCTTGTACTTTATCAGCAGCTTCTTGGAATTCTACTGCAGATTCTACTGCCAAACCTGAATTGTCAATCAATTCTTTAGCGATATCTGCATTCGTTCCTTGCAAACGTACGATGATTGGTACTTTAATCGCATCTCCCATATTCTTATACGCGTCAACTACACCTTGTGCTACACGATCACAACGTACAATTCCTCCAAAAATATTAATCAAAATTGCTTTTACATTATCGTCTTTCAAGATGATTCTAAATGCTTCTTCTACACGTTTTGCATCCGCAGTTCCTCCAACATCTAAGAAGTTTGCAGGTTCTCCACCAGCCATCTTAATTAAATCCATCGTTGCCATTGCCAATCCAGCTCCATTTACCATACAACCTACGTTTCCGTCAAGGTCAACATAGTTTAAACCAACTTCTTTAGCTTCTACTTCAATTGGATTTTCCTCACGTAAATCGCGCATTGCTGCGTAATCTTTGTGACGGAATAAAGCATTTTCATCCAACGTTACTTTAGCGTCAACAGCCATGATTTTATCATCCGACGTTTTCAATACCGGATTGATTTCAAACAATGAAGAATCAGAAGCAACATATGCTTTGTATAATGAAGTCACAAAACGTGTCATTTCTTTAAACGCTGTTCCGCTTAATCCTAAATTAAAGGCAACTTTTCTAGCTTGAAAAGGTAACAATCCTTGTGCAGGATCAATTTCTTCTGTAAAAATTAAATGTGGCGTTTCTTCAGCAACCGTTTCAATATCCATTCCACCTTCTGTAGAATACATAATCATGTTGCGTCCAGTTGCTCTATTTAACAATACAGACATATAAAATTCGTTTGTTTCACTCTCACCAGGATAATACACATCTTCTGTAACTAAAACTTGGTGTACACGCTTTCCTTCTGCAGAAGTTTGTGGTGTTACCAAATCCATTCCGATGATTTGACCTGCGATATCTTCTACTTCTTGAAGATTTTTTGCAAGTTTTACACCGCCGCCTTTTCCACGTCCACCAGCGTGTACCTGTGCTTTAATCACATGCCAACCTGTGCCAGTTTCTTCAGTTAATTGCTTTGCAGCTGCTACAGCTTCCGCTGGAGTTGTCGCTACTTTTCCTCTTTGAACGCGTACGCCAAAACTTGCTAATATTTCTTTTCCTTGGTATTCGTGTAGATTCATTTTACGAAGTTTTTTATAGTGGCACAAATGTAAAAAATCGAACGCACTAAACCCAATTAATTTTGGTTTTTGATAGATTAAAAAAAGAGTCTCTCAAAAGAAAGACTCTTTGTAATGATTTACAAAATATTTTACAACTCCTTATTCGGTACAACCCAAGGTAGAAGCCGTTTGTGTATTGCAGTTTTCAGCGCAACTTTTACACGAACAATCGCTCATCGTAGGTCCGTCAGAATCAACATCCGAAAAACCTCCAATCATACGTTGCAATTGACTGATACTACTTTTGTTTAATGCTAATGATTTGATACTTCTTTTTTTCATAATAAAGGTATTTAGTAAGTTATTTTTAAAAACCTTAAGATACTTAAATTATGCTTATTAAAGGTAATATCACATATCACAACCAATAAATGTACAATCGCGCGTTTGACACTCTACCGTACAAAACATGGTAATCGGCGGTGGACACACAACAAATGATTCTACTTCACAGCCTGTTGGTCTGCAAGTGACACAAGAGCAAGCGCTCATGGTTATTTGATCGTCTGAAGCTTGCAGTCCTCCCTTTTGTTCGTGTAACTGACTAATTTTTTGCTTGTTTAAAGCCAAAGATGTAAGTTTCTTTTTTTTCATAATATCTTAATTTTAGCAAGTTATAAAAGTGCAATCGCGTGTTTGACATTGTACTGTACAAAACTGTGTTTCTGGTGGCGGACAAACCAAAACAGAGATTATTGCACAAAATTCTGTTAGACATCCTTTTAAGGTTTGTCCAACATCAATAGGAGTTGCTAAACCGCCTTTTTTGTCGTGTAACTGACTGATTTTTTGCTTGTTTAAAGCTAAAGATGTAAGTTTCTTTTTTTTCATGATCGTATAGTTTTTGATAATACTTAAAATTAAGCAACCTCAAAATCAAAATGTTACGGTTTTCCCATAAAAAAAAGAGCCAATCTACTGATTGACTCTCACAAATGTGTACGTCATGTATTAAAATGATACAAAACTATTTCTCACAGTGATCAGAGTGATTCACACAAGACATAATGCAAGATTCTACTTTACTTTTATCAATAGGAACGGTACTTGCTTGTCGTGCGCCTCCAAGGATATTGTTTTGCAGTACAGAAATTGATTTTTTGTTTAATTTTAGACTTCTTGAAATTTTATTTTTCATAATTATCTGTTTTCGTTTCCTGTAAAACTCCGTATAAAAAGCTTTAAAAACAACCCTCTGAAAGCAGTTACTAGTGACGTTTTATAAAATATCATTCTTAAAATTCATGCTATTTACTTAAAAAGTATCGCACAAAAAAAGCGAGCATTGCTACTCGCTTCTACTTTTAAAAAACTAACTACTTCTAGCACTCTAAACTGTCGCCATCAAGTGTGCGGCAACTCATTCTACAACTTACACAAGTACAGGTACTCATGGTAGGTGTATCGGTACTGAACGGATCAGAACCTCCTTTTTTTGATTGTAATTCACTGATTTTATGCTTATTCAGTGTTAACGATTTTAATGTTCTTTTTTTCATACTTTGTCTTTTTAATAAATGATTCATCAAAATTTTACTTAAAGGTATAGCGAATCTTCCTTTGAAAAAACAAGTGTATGTTGCATTTTATAAATTGGTTGTGCGGCTATTTAAAAAAGCGAGCATTGCTGCTCGCTCTAGGGTTGCTACCAACCACCACATTGTCCACAATTGGAATAACTGATCGTTGCATCGCGCGGATCTGATGTACAACTGTCTGTAGGACAATCGTTCGTAAACACAACAGTAGACTGCGTTGTTGTTGGCAATCCACCTTTCACTGTTTCATGCTGCAATTTAGAAACCAATGATTTCTTTAATTGCAACATACTTTTGGTTTTTTTCATAAGTATAAATTTTATGATTAATATTCTAAGGTTCGAAAAACTTCATCTTGTTACCCATCGCTAACACAAAATGTTACAAATAAAACATTTTGTGTTATTTTTATATTTTTTAAATAATTTTTTTATTGTAATTTGATTTTAATATAGATTTGAATTTGAAAATTAGTCCTATGAAAGAATCAGATTTGCTAGCAATAGCTCAAGAATTTGGCAATCCAACATACGTGTACGATGCCGAAAAAATTACGACTCAATATGAACGGTTAACGAATGCGTTTCAGACCGTACCAAAATTAAAATTACATTATGCTGTAAAAGCATTGTCAAACTTGAGCATTTTAAAGTTGATGAAATCGCTTGGCGCAGGATTGGATACTGTTTCCATTCAAGAAGTACAATTAGGCTTGGCTGCAGGTTTTGACGCTGAAGAAATCATGTACACGCCCAATGGTGTATCGTTACAAGAAATTGAACATGCAGCACAGTTAGGCGTAAAAATCAACATAGATAATCTTTCTATTTTAGAACAGTTTGGAAGCAAACATCCTAATATTCCTGTCTGTATTCGTATCAATCCGCACGTAATGGCTGGAGGAAATCATAATATTTCAGTAGGACATATTGATTCGAAGTTTGGAATTTCCATACATCAGATTCCGCATGTATTGCGCATTGTAGAATTGACAGGAATGCACATTAACGGAATTCATATGCATACGGGAAGTGATATTTTAGACATTGACGTGTTTTTATACGCTTCAGAAATTTTATTTAAGACAGCGACGAATTTTAAAAACCTAGATTTTATCGACTTTGGAAGCGGATTTAAAGTTCCGTACAAAAAAGACGACATTCAAACCAATATCGAAGAACTTGGACAAAAACTAAGCGTGCGTTTCAATGAATTTTGCAACGAATACGGAAAAGAATTATCACTCAATTTTGAACCAGGAAAATTTCTCGTCAGTGAAGCTGGCTATTTTCTAGCGGAAGTCAATGTAGTAAAACAAACAACCTCAACGGTTTTTGCGGGAATCGATAGTGGTTTCAATCACTTAATTCGACCAATGTTGTACAATTCGTATCATCACATCGAAAACATTTCCAACCCAAAGGGTCGCGAACGCTACTACTCTGTCGTTGGTTACATTTGTGAAACCGATACGTTTGGCAATAACCGAAGAATTAGTGAAATCCGTGAAGGCGATATTTTAAAGTTTAATAATGCAGGTGCCTATTGCTTCTCTATGGCAAGCAACTACAATTCACGCTATCGTCCTGCGGAAGTACTGTGGTTTAATAACGAAGCACATTTAATACGAAAAAGAGAAACTTTTGAGGACATTCTTCAAAATCAAGTGGAAGTCGATTTGTTCTCTCAAAAAAAGAAAAAAAGGATTTCTAAAGCAGTTTAGTTTTTAGTACTATCTAAGTGTTGATAAAGTGTCTGTGTGGTGCAGGCACTTTTTTTCATTCTAAATCTTTTGTTATGGAAATTATTTTGTTTGCAATAGAATCGTATTTTACTACATATAGAATAGTTTCGGCAAATCCTAGATTTTCATAAATTACAGCAGTCATTACATGTTTTTCAACAGTTGTATTCATGTTTTCTTTTAAGAAAGAGACACTTAATGTAGCCTCGATTCCTTCTTTTTGAAGAGAATCTAATCGTTTTGAAAGTGCTTGAAGTTCGGAAGTATCTTCAAGTTGCTTGAAAAGCATTTGTTTTGCATTGTGATTTTTTTCTTCACAAGAAAACATTCCTATCAAAAAAATTAGACAAATTAGAATGCGTTTTCGAATGTTCATTTTACTATAAATTAACGATAGATCATCACACGAAAGTGTAACATTTTTAAAAATACCAACTCTTTTTAGAAAATAGTATCTTGTGACAACTTTTTATGTGTTTAGAATGAAAAAAATCGTTTTTATACTATGTGTGATTTGTATTGGTTGTACCAAACGTGAAGATGGAACAGATCCTATTCAATTTGCTTTAGCTGCTGAATCTCCTAAAATTCAACGCGTACTACAAAATTTAGAAGCGCATGAAGTGCAGATCAAGGTGACAGATGCTGATGGAAACGATTTTACCTTTCAAGTGAACGATTCGGTGTATTTTTATCCTGCGAGTAGTGTAAAATTTCCTGTGGCATTACTCGCGCTAGAAAAGGCTCACAAAACTCCAC
>CAZHSA010000260.1:0-5693 GCA_964535135.1 uncultured Kordia sp. | reverse complement strand
CGACAGAATTCATTAAAACATTGACCATTAACGAATGGAAAAAGACATCCGTAAGTTTGCATAAGCGACCAACGATGTTTGTAATTGATAAATAGAACGTTTCGCTATTAGAACGCTAACGCTTTTAGACTTGTTCCTGCTAAAAGAGAAACTTCTTAGACTGCTTCGCTGTTAGACACTAATAGCTTGAATATACACTGTAGCGCTCTAATTTTTCCAAACAGCTATAACCCAAAAGCAAAACGACCTAAAACTAAAAAAAACCTCAGCATGTTTCCACACTGAGGTTTTTATATAATGTTAACCAATATTGAGTTGTTACACTCTTGCTTTTGCTTTTTTGTTGGCTTTGATCGATGAAACATCATATCCAGCAAATCGCTTCATATAATATGTTACCGTCGTACCATACGCATCAGAAAATCCTTGTCTTCCTCCGCTTCTTAAGTACTTCTTTACGCTTCCTGGGCCAGCTAAGTGCGCCGCTGCCAAAATTCCTGACTCGGTCACTAATACACCGTTGATTCGCTTCCCTACTGAGCGTTGAATGTCTTTTCTAAGAATCCACTTATTTCTTGAGGCGTTTGCTTCGAAGGCTTTCTCTTGTAATTTTGGATTTTTCAAGAATGCTTGCGGATTATAAATTCCGATCATTTCTAAAGTTCCTTTTCCAAATTGATACTTTCCAAGATAACCTAAGGTATTTACCACAAAGTAATTTCCTTGAGATTCTTTAAATCCTACTGCTTCTTTGAAGCCCAAATAGCTTTGTCCTGTAAATGGAATTGGCGCTTTCTCGAAGTAGTTGTCACCTATGGGGTTTACTGTAAACAGTTCAGATGACGTATTATTTTTTTTATTATTTTTAAGAACGTTGGCTTCTTTTTTTGAAGTGAAACCTAAACTTACAAATGTCAAAACAGCTACTAAAATTGAAAATTTTATTGCTTTTTTTACCATAAAAATTGATTTCTTCAAGACTTACAAATTCGATAATTTAGCTTGAAATTTCAGCGTGCAAATATACGGTATATTTTTTAAATACCAACTATTTTTGTTAAAACCGTGTTAAAAGTAGATGTAATGGAACTTCATTTTTCCTAAACTATTGATTTCCAATGTTGGAGCAGGAATTTTTATAAAGTTAATCACGCTAAAAATGCTATTTAAAAACTTAGATTTTGTTTCAATTTTTGTCAAATCAATGTCAAGACTAAGATAAAACTGCCGAAAACGTTTTAGTTGGGGTGAAATTTCGCGTTGTGTTTCTGGAGTTCCAGCCACCAAACCTTCGGCTCCATAACCAACAGCTACGTTGAGCCATTTAGGTACTTTGCTCTGCTTAAAGAATGAATGAATGTTTGCACTGAGCCAATATGTTTGTCCGTTGTAGTCTTTTAAGCTTTCTTCTAAAAATCCACTTCCTAGTTTATTTGGTCGCACTTCTGCAAAGCGTGTGCGATGAAAAGAGTATTTTAATTTGATGCGTTGTTCATTCCATAACAATTCTTGTCCAACAAATAAACCTGTTCCGAGTCCGTTAGCGAGCACATCTCCCCAAGAAGCTCCCCATTCAGCTGAAAAGCCATCCATGACTTCTACGGCAGTTAAAAAGCCAAATCCGAGTGTAGCACCATAAATCAACTGATTTTTTTTAGAGACACCACTCCAATCCAGCACTTCTGCGCCAATATTCCCAATATAGTACGACGCAAATACATGTCCGGCTTTGTCCATTTGCAACCATTCGTTGTTGTCATTGATGAATTGAAAAGAAGATCGTGGAAAATCGGCATACCAAATTCTGTCCAACCCAATCAACGTTGCTGTTGCGAGTGAAGCTTCTGTAATAGCGACAAAATTGCGTCGTGATTTGTGTAAAGTATCTGACTTTTTAAAAAAATCTGGTGGTGTGAGTTGTGCCGAAACCACATTTACAAAACAGAGAATAAAAAATAATTTGGAGAATATTTTCATCTATTAGTTTGATTTTCTCTTTTCGAATCTGTGATATATAGTGTCTCTAAACGCTTCCGCAGAAGTGTTCCAAGGTATAAAATACGTGTTTCCACCATACATCTGTGGCAAGTCTGAAAGTCTGTATCCTTTTGAAATCGGATATACAGAATCCGTTAAAATCGTATACATTTCGGTTTCTGTTGCTTCAATTTGCGTGGCGATCATGATGGCAGTTTCCAATGTCAACAACTGTTCATCCACTGGTGGAATTTCAATTTTTATCATTTCACTTCTTCCCAACAAGATTTTCACAATATCATTGCTATTCATTCCTTTTCGGATCGTATACTTCCCTCCTTTTACACGTTTTTCGTATCCTAGCTTTTTTGCTAAGGTTGAAAAAGCTACCAAATCGTTGAGCAATGGTGAAATTTCTTTTTTTACATCGTTAAAATCTGCATCCGATGGAAGATAGATATATGCTTCTTCATTATTAAAAGCTGTAATTGGTTTAAAGATGGTTTGCGAGATGGAATACATAAAGTAAAAACCTCCTAAAATCCCCAACATTAAAATTCCAATGAATATTTTTCGAATGTACATTAGCTAAGTTTTTGGTACAAGAGTTCATTTTTATACACACCATTGATGTAATTCCAGTCCTTTTTTACACCAATTTGTTGAAAACCTAAACTTTCAAAGAGGTGAATACTTGCTGCATTGTCTTCACCGATGTTGGCAAAAAGTTGATGAACCTGCAAATGTTTAAAAGCATAGTTGCATACCATCTCCAGGGCTTCTTTGCCATAACCTTTGTGTCTGAATTCGCCTTTTGCAATGAGCAAACCAACACCAACACGTTTGTTTTTAGGATCAAACTCAAACAAATCAATTAATCCGATACTTTCTTTTTTGTTACTCACCATCATTAAGCGCAGTTGTTTGGCTTCGTAAATATCTTGATGCGCGTTTTCTAAGTATTGCTTTATCAGAAATCGAGAATAGGGTGTTTGCGTCGCACTGATTTCCCAGATAGATTCGTCATTTTCTATTTCGTAGATAAAATCTAAATCTTCGGGCTCTAGCGCACGTAAGTATAATTTTTCGCCTGTGAGTGTTAGCATGAAATTTCTCCTTTAAATACTTGTGTTGCTTTTCCTTTTAGGAAGATGTTTGTATACGTGGTTGCATCGCGTTCAAAAGATACTTGTAAGCTTCCGCCTTCAACCTGCAACAACACTTCATTTGCGTTCGTCTCTTTTAAGTGATGCATAGCTAGTGCAACAGCCGTCACGCCAGTTCCACACGAAAGTGTTTCATCTTCTACACCTCTTTCATACGTTCGCACTCTGAATTCAGTATCTGACAATTTTTTAACGAAGTTTACATTGGCTCCAGCTTTAAAATACGGCGCACCATACCGAATAGCAGCACCTTCACGTTGTATGTCAAGTTGACTTATGTTTTCTGAAAAAGTGACATGATGTGGCGAACCTGTATCTAAAAACACATGCGTTTCATGATCTTCAATCGTTGAAACATCTTGCATTTGCAATTGCACTTCGTCACTTTCAATCGTAGCATAATGTTTTCCATCTATGGCAATGAACGTCGTTTCTCCTTTTATCACTCCGAGAAAATTCGCGAAAGCTACAATACATCTGCCACCATTGCCACACATTGTACTTTCATTTCCATCCGCATTGTAATACACCATTTTAAAATCGTAAGTATCATCATTTTCGAGAAGAATCAAGCCATCGGCACCAATACCAAATTTTCGGTCACATAAAAAGTGAATCAGTTTGGTATCATTTTTGGAAAATAGCTGTTGTCGATTGTCAATGAGGACAAAATCGTTTCCTGTTCCTTGATATTTATAAAAAGATAGTATCATTTGATCTATTTGCTATCGACAAAAGTACAAATAAAGTATTGATTTAACTACGTTGTTAAAGTGTCGTTAAAGTTAAAATGTGACGACAATAAATATGTAATTTTAAGTGTTAAATAACGACACACACTGTATAAATAATCACAAAAAGTTAACAAAAACAAAAAATTAATATGAAAAAATTTGCAAGTTTACTATTGGTTTCTGTGCTAGGAGGCGTAATTAGTGTTGGAGCTTATAAATTGTTTTCAGAATCCCCTGAAAAAGTTGAACAAGCTTCAGTTTTTGAAAAATCATCGTACATTCCTACGAACTTCGTTCATAATCCAGTAAAAAGTACTACTACGGATGCAGCGACTACTGGAATTGATTTTACCGTTGCAGCGGAGAAAACAGTCAATGCTGTGGTACACGTTAAAAATAAGATCACAACCGTTGGCCCAAGAAGCATTTGGGATTTATATAATGGAAGATCAAGACAGCAAACACAAATTGGTACAGGTTCTGGAGTCATTATTACGCCTGATGGACATATTGTAACCAACAATCACGTGATTAAAGGCTCAAACGAAATTCAAGTCACGCTGAATAACAATAAAAATTATGTCGCAAAATTAATCGGAGCTGATCCTAAGATGGACATTGCTTTATTAAAGATTGAAGCCGATGAAGCGTTGCCATATATTTCATTTGGAGATTCTGACAATGCAAAAATTGGCGAATGGGTGTTAGCTGTTGGAAATCCTTTTAATTTGACTTCGACCGTGACTGCGGGAATTATTAGTGCCAAAGGAAGAGATTTGAACGAAGGCGACAATTTGAGTCAATCTTTTATACAAACGGACGCTGCGGTAAATCCAGGAAATTCTGGTGGCGCGTTGGTGAACACCAATGGTGAATTGATCGGAATCAACACCGCAATTACTTCGCAAACTGGTTCTTATATTGGTTATTCATTTGCCGTACCGAGTAATATTGCGCAGAAAATCGTTACGGACTTATTAGAGTTTGGTGATGTACAAAAAGGATTGTTAGGCGTGTATCCGCTAAGAAAAAATTCTAAATATGCTATTGAGAACAATCTGAATGAAGTCAATGGTGTATATATTGTAGATGTAGACCAAGAATCTGGGGCTGCTTTAGCGGGAATTGAACGTGGTGACATCATTAAAAAGCTTGATGATATAAAAATTTCTAAGTTTTCTGATTTATCTGGCTATTTGAGTTCAAAACGTCCTGGTGATGTAGTCAACGTAACGGTGTTACGTGATGAAGATTACAAGACGTTTCCTGTGGAATTGAAAAAACAAGAAATTGCCACTTCTGTAAATCTGATGAACATGCAATTGGAAGAACTTGATGATACAAGTGAGTTGAAATACGGTTTAAAAGTGACCGATAACAACAATCCGCAGTTGTATAAAGAGTTGGGAATTGTACCTGGTTATATTTTAATTGAAGTGAATGGTAAAAAAGTACAATCGGCACAAGCCTTACAAAGCTTTTTAGATACGAATGGTGAAGATGAAATTAAAATTTTGGCTTTCATCAATCCGCAAGGACAATACGAGCGTTTTATCTTCCGATAAAAAAGTGCCATCTATATATGTTGGAAAAGCGAGACACCTAAAACGTGCCTCGCTTTTTTTGTTTTATTTCTGTTTAGATTAGATTTTTTAAGGATATTATTCAATGTAGTGCTTTTTAATATCAACATCTTTAATCAAACACAGGCTTTGTTGCGAATTGTGTAATTTTTAGTTGAAAAGTCTATCAAAAAAAACTCTTTTATTTATTTACGAAAACGTTTGAAATTGTATACTTTTGCGCAAAATTGTAA
>CAZHSA010000259.1:0-5697 GCA_964535135.1 uncultured Kordia sp. | reverse complement strand
AATACCTCTGGAAAAGCGCACTTTCTTTTGTTTCTTTTCTTTGTGCGAGCAAAGACATCGAAGATTCACGAATTCCTATTTAATAAAATAGAAATCACATGAGCTAAAACGAAAATAAAAAACGAAAAATTTAATTTGTAGCAGTTACATTTCTAAATGTGTTACAAATGTAAATTGAAATATATTATATTGAACAGACGTTAAATAAATAAAAGAACCGCTTGCTAATTTGCAAGCGGTTCTTTTATTTTACGCACAAGTTACACACGTTAACTCATCACAAGCAGTTCTTCTGCACGTTAATATACCTTCGGTCAGTGGTGGTATTGTCGGATCTGGACAACCACAACTTACATGCGGACAATACGAAAATACTTTAGTATACTTTTCTGTAAAGTCGATAATAGTATCCACAATTGAACCTATATCAATAGAAGCATTTCCTCCAAGGGTTCTATTCAAATTACTTACCGATTGTTTGCGAAGTGATAAACTCTTCAAATTCTTTTTTTTCATAATATAAAAGTGTTGATTTATAGTAAGTTATAAAAAAAGAAACTGATTCAATTACGGTTTTTCCGTAATTAATGTGTTGTAAGTCAGAATTTTAAAAGTTTATAGGTTTAAGCCGCAAAGAAAACAATGAACAACTATACAAATGAACAAATCTGCTCTAAGACAAGCTCAGGACAATCGTAAAAAATTGAGAGTTATAACCTATGAGTGAAGAGTCAGAAAATAAACAAATCGATGAAAAAACAGAAAAACGAAAAAAAATAATATCTTTAACACATGACCGACACTAAAAAACCAAATGGCTGTCTTGTGGGCTTTCAAAGGCTCTTCTCAGGATTAATGGCAATTTTGGCAACTTTATTTTTAATCATTATACTGATTTACTTAACGTATAATGTAAAAATAGAGGGAATATCTTTATTGGTGGTCACAGCAAGTAGCTTCTTTGTGCTGCGTTATATTTGGAAAAAGGTAAAGCGAAAATCATCTTCAAACAAGCAAGTGATCAAAGGTATTTTTTCCGACTTTTTCCGAATTATCATTGTGTTCTCCATTTTCTCCGTTGTAATGGTCATTCTCGAAAAAAATTCAAAAACTATAATAAAATTAAAAGATACAGAGGAAGACACAGACAAAACGGAAATTGTAACGACTACCGAAGAAGGAAATCAAGTTCGTTATATTGTTAATAAACAAAAATGGCGCGATTTTGATGGCGATTGGCATCAGATGGATTTCAAAATAGCCGAAAACAATGTGCAAAAATCTAAAAATAATCGCCATAATTTTCGCTATACTCGCAGTTTTACTTGGGGAAATTTCTACAAACACATGGCGGATCATGATCGTCCGTTGTTAGATCACTTATACGATTCCTTCAGAAAAATTCAGCAGCAAAAAAAGTTGAACAGAAAACAATTTGCCGAATTAATCATCACAAGTATTCAAGACATTCAATACAATTACATAAAATCATCACCATGCGATGGAAGTGAAGATTTTCCATGCGTGGGAAATGTACGACTCGGAATTTTTGCACCTGTAGAATTCAGTGCTAGCTTACAAGGCGATTGTGACTCCCGAACGGTATTGTTATTTGTACTGTTGGCAAAATTTGAGTATGATGTAGCGATCTTAAACAGCAATCAATACAAACATTCCATTCTTGGAATCAACATACCTTCAAGAGGAAAATATAAAACACGCAACAGAAAAAAATATTATTTCGTAGAAACGACTGCAAAAAACTGCATCATAGGATATTTGCCGCCAAAGGTGTCAAACGTAAACTATTGGAATTTTGTACTAGTCAATAAAAAATAAAACTCATGAACACAGATGTATTCTATTTAGCGCTTAGCCAACTTATACTATCCATTCTTTTGGCGATTGTCATCTTCTTTATTTCATATAAAATACTGATCAAAATTTTTAAGTTGAAAGAAGAAAATCTAAACGATTCCAACTTGGCATTAAGTATTTTCTTTTCAGGAATTATCTTCAGTACAGGATATTTGTTGAGCGGAATTATTCCGTCTATCATCAATGCGATTGGTATGTTGAAAGTACACGCAAAAGACAATCTATTTGCGGAAGTATTAAAATACTCTTCTTTATCACTTTTTGTTGGATTCTTGCTGGCAGGAGTCATTCATTTTAGCGCTTTTATGTTGACAAAATCACTCACAAAACATGTTGATGAAGTTGGTGAACTAAGAAAAAATAATTTAGCGGTCGCAATATTACTTGCTACCATCTTAATCTCCATCACGATTATCGCAAAAGACAGTTTGGTATTTTTGATCGAACTTTTCTTGCCACAACCTGTTGTGACTGAATATACGGCTTAGTGTGCAGAGTGTTTTCATTCTAATAGAAAAATCTGTTACAAACATAAAAACGAGTTGTATCATAAATATATCTTATAGTGTTGATAATCAATTTTATAGTTAAAAAACACCTAAAGTATTTTTTAAAAAAATAGACTATTCGTATCTTTAAAAGAAAAGAATAGCCTATGAAAAAAATTACACTACTTTTAATTTGCTTCATACCCATAATGCTGCAAGCACAGCAACTCATTTCCATAACGCCTGTAAGTGAACATACCATCTTATTACGTTTTGATGAAGGAGAAAAAGACTTCACCAATTTTGATGAATTCTACTTTTACAGTGCGCCCAACGCCACATATTATGGACAAATAGATGAAGCGCAAGCATTACTTCCTGCTAATTTTACGATTATCAGTGCAGATGATGCTTTCTACACAACGCCACAACAAGCTGCTGCAACATTTTTTAAATCGAAAGAACAAGTAGCTTTGCAAGAATATTATGTGTATGTGCAATTGCCTAATGCAATGCAAAACGGCAACACCTACACTGTAAATGTTTCTAACATCAACACACAACAAAATGAATTTTCGCTCACGTTTGATGCGTTTACCAATTTTTCAGAAAGTATTCATGTCAATCAAGTAGGAATGATTGCGAGTGCCACGGAAAAATTTGCGTATGTGTCACAATGGTTGGGAAAAAATAATGCAACGAACAGTCATCATGAAGATTTTACAAATTTAGTAGGAACTACTTGCCATGTGGTGCGTGCTTCGGACAATCAAATCATATACACAGGTTCGGGCAATAACGGCTTGCAATTTCGAATGGGAAACACATTAGCAGATTACTCAGAAGATTTTGCTACGAAATATTGGTACAATTCTCCCGTGTGGGAATTTGACTTTTCAACCGTTGGAATCAACATTCCGACCAGTGATGATGAAGAATATAAAATTGTCATAGAAGGTATTGGAAGTTCATTTCCTTTTAAAATATCGGATAGAGTTTATGATGGTGTGTATAAAACCATTTCCAACAGTTTGCTATACCAACGAAGCGGATTTGATCGTGGAATAGCATATGCGCCTTTTATAAAACCCGTAGATCATGTGCCGGGCATAGATGGTTTTGAAATTACGTATTCTAACTTTAGACGTATGGATATTGATTTTGGTGATGATGAAAGTTTTATACAATTGCCAGCACAAGCTACAACTGCCATAAATCCTACGAATGCGACTGCTTGGATGACATCACCCGACACGATGCCGTGGGGAAGTGGTGGACATTTTGATGCAGGCGATTTTGATGTATACATTCAGCACTTAAATTTGCCAATTTACGGAGCATTTTTATATCAGCTTGCGCCGAATGGTTTCCTAGATGGTGATTTAAACATTCCAGAAAACAATAACGGCGTACCCGATGTGTTAGACGAAATACAATGGACGCTCGATTTTTTCAGACGCACCAAAGGACCCACAGGTGGAATTTGTGGTGGAAAAGAAACCGACGGTTATTACGGACCATCTTACAATGACGGTTCAGGAAACTCTTCTTCGGAACAAATGTGGTATGTGTACAAAGAAGATCCAGCGGCTTCGTATACGTATGCAACAGCAGCAGCATTGTTTTCACAAGCATTAAGTGTTGCTGGCGATGCAAACAATCAGGCAGATTTATATAAAAATGAAGCTATTGCTGCGTACACTTGGGCAAATGCAAACGCGACTATCGCAGATTTAGATCAATTTTTTCAAGGAATAAGCTATGCAGGAAAAGTGAAAGACTTAAAACTAACTGCTGCTGCTGCTTTATACAGCGTAACAGGCGGGCAAGAATATTTGGACTATTACCTAAACAATTCAATAGTAACGACGTCGACAACATTTCTATACGAATTTCAAGTATATGATGAATCGTTGGCAAACTGGATATTTAGTGTAATTCCACAAGACAAATGGTCAAATTTTGATGCAGTTGCCATCAATCTTCAAAACACGCAAATACAGGCAATCAATTACTGGAGTGATGTTTGGGGAACAAATGACATCAATCTAAAACCAATTCGCTTCATAAAATCGCAATACCAACCACCAATTCTGGGCACCACGAGTTCAACACCGCAACTAATGCCGCAAATCATGTCGCATTATCACACACAAGATGCGCAGTTGCTCAACAAAATGTTGTCTAGCAATGATATGATGTTAGGCGGAAACCCTGAAAACAAAGTATATATTACGCGTGCCGATTTGTTTGGTGCAGAGCGATATTCTAGAGAAGTATTGCACGATGCAGCCATTAGCAATGCAGGAAATGCCATTCCGGGAATTCCATTATATACACATCACTTGGACAAACAAGAAAACTTTATCATGTCGCCGCCAATTGCCGATTGGCCGTATATGGAAATGAACTTGGATGCACGCGTCTATTTTTTACAATCAGAATTTACCATTCATCAAAATACGATTCAGAGCATGATGTTTTACGGATATCTCAACTCAATATTCAATCCAGATCTAATTTTGAATGTTCCTGAGAATACTCTTAATGAAACACAACGACTCGTCGTATATCCAAATCCAAACGATGGAATATTTAGAGTCAACTGGCAATCCAATAGTACCTTCAATGAAGCATGGTTGTACGACATTAACGGACGAAAAATAAACTTCAAACAAAATGGTGTTTTTGCAGAAAACGGTATTGAAATCGAAACTGGCTTACTGGCAGAAGGTATTTACATATTAAAAATAAATTTAGATGATGATATCATCACAAGAGAAATAAACATTCGATAATAAATTTTTACAAAAAAACGAGCAAGAATCTCCATGAAAAACTAGAATCATGGAGATTCTCCTGTTTTGCAATCGTTTTTTATAAATTACGACTAAACTTTTCTGCAGGGTAGGAATATAGTTACTGCTGAATTTCTTACTTTCGCTGAAGCAAGATTTTACCCCACAACACTACGCTTGTTTTTTAATACGCTTTCATGAATTATATAAACGCTTACTGGTAACAAACTTACTGTATGTTCCAAGTATATGTAGTATTATGTAATTTTTCACGAACTAAATTAAACTGTTTTACATGAGATCAAAACTACTCGTTGTTTTATTAATTTTTACAAACATTATCTTTACTACTTTAGCTGTAGCACAACCCTCTAATGACAACTTTGCGAATGCTATTCCTGTAAGTTGTGGAGGAAACTACACATCAACAACAGCCACAGCTACCTTAGATGAAAATAATGCTCCTGATGGTTTTGGGGCAGATTTAGATGCGCCAAATATTTGGTATTCGTATACAGGTTCGGGAATTGCAG